>JANOTM010000061.1:0-4892 GCA_031416355.1 Gammaproteobacteria bacterium | reverse complement strand
GCCCTGGCCTGGTACAGCATCGCCGCGGAACGCGGCAACGCCCCCGCCGCCCAGCGGCGTGACTTGTTGAAGGCGCGACTCTCGGCGCAGCAAGTAGAGCAGGCCGAGGCGCGCAGCAAACAGCTCCTGGTCGGCATGCCCGCCGCCCCGCCCGAGGCGCCCCCGCCCCCGGCAGCGGAAGTTGCCGCACCTCCCGCCCCGGTTCCGCCCGAGACCTCGGCGGCACCCGCCCAAGTTCCCATGCCAGAACCCGCACCCGCGGAACCGCCAGCGGGAGTTGCACCCACACCCTAAGATATTCGCGGTGCGCAGAGCCACATGATCGCGTGCGTCCAGCATGATGTATTGGTTCACCATGCAGGCACCCGCGGGGCCGGTGGCGCATGACCCAGCTCCGTGCCGGTGTCTATTCAAAAGACCCCCAGGTCGAGCGCTCCCTGCGGCATTCCATGCGCGATGGCGTGGCCTATGCGGTAATGACCGGTGCCGGCGAAATATATTTTTCCGCCTATGCGCTTTTCCTTAAGGCCACCACCGCACAAATCGCCTTTCTCGCCGCGGTGCCGGCACTGCTCGGTTCGTTCGCCCAATTATTTTCCGCGTGGTTGGCGCGCCGCAGCGGGCGGCGCAAAAAGATCATACTCGTCGGCGTCATATTCCAGGCAGTGACCTGGCTGCCCATCATCTGGCTGCCGTATTTTTTTCCGGCCTACGCCGTGCCCATCATGATCGCCGCGGTGATGCTTTATTACGCCACCGGTAATATCGCCAGCCCGCTATGGAACAGCCTCATGGGAGATCTGGTACCGGAGCAAAAGCGCGGACGTTTTTTCGCCCAGCGCACGCGCCGCATGAGCCTAACGACGTTCGCGTCACTCATGATCGCCGGCGGCGTGTTGCATGTGACCGATGTGCAGGGCATGACGCGCCTGGGGTTCTTGGTCATCTTCAATGTGGCCATCGTGGCGCGGCTGTATTCGCTGTACCAGCTGAGCCGCATGGTGGAGCCGCCGAGCATAATGGATGCCATGGAGCCGGTATTCACGCGCGACTTGCTGGTGCGCCTGCGGCGCTCGCAGTTTGCACGCTTTTCGGTGTTCATCGGACTCATGAGTTTTTCCGTGGCGCTGGCGTCGCCGTTTTTTACCGTTTACATGTTGCGCGACCTGCATTTTTCGTATTTGGAATTCACCGCCATTACCGCAATCTCGGTGTTGACACAATTCATGACGCTCACCATGTGGGGTCGCCTCAGCGACGCCTTCGGCAATCGCTTAATCCTGGTGGCCACGGGATTTTCCATTCCGTTCCTGCCCCTATTGTGGCTGGTGTCGACCAACTTCTGGTACATCGCCGTCATACAGGTGTTCAACGGCCTGAGCTGGGCCGGGTTTTCCCTGAGCGCGAGTAATTTTATCTACGACACCGTCGCCCCCGCCAAGCGTGCCCGTTATGGCGCCATGCACAGCGTATTAAGCAACGCCGGCGTTTTTGCCGGCGCTTTGCTGGGCGGCTATCTGGGTTCGCTATTGCCGGCGCACGTGAGCTTGTTGGGCTACACCCTGCACTGGCCCAGCAGCCTGTGCTGGCTGTTTCTGATCTCCGGCTGCGCACGCGCCGTCATAGCGCTGATTTTTCTGCCGCGCCTGCGCGAAATGCGCAGCGTGCGCCCCTTGCCTTTTCCCAGCCTGATTTACCGGGTGACGCAGTTTCATGCGCTGTCCGGTTTGGTATTCAGCCTGCTCCCTTACGGCCAGGGGCGACGCCGCCGGCCGCGCCGTGCTATTCCAGACAGCCGTTAGGGTTGCGCGCGTAATTATCGTGCACGCGCGCCGCCGGTTGTGGGTAAAATGCACGCGCTTTAATCCATCCATACAACATAGGAACCGCGCGTGACCGACCCCCATTTCATTATCAATACTACCGAAGACGATTTTGAGCTGCGGGTGATACAGGCCTCCCATGGGACGCCGGTGCTGGTGGATTTTTGGGCGGATTGGTGTGGCCCGTGCCGGGTGATGACGCCGACTCTTGAAAAGCTAGCGCATGAATATAGCGGCCGGTTTATTCTTGCCAAAGTTGAAGCCGACGAAAACATGCGCCTGGCGGGCCGCTATAAGCTGCGCGGCTTTCCCACGGTGTTGGTTTTCCGCAACGGCGAGCTGCGGGATCAGTTTAGCGGCGCCAAGCCGGCGGGTTTTGTGCGGGATTTTATCGCACCTTTTCTGGGCGCCTAAGGAGGCGCTGATAAGCTCCCACCACCGCCCGACCGTAGACAAGGGCAAGGATGCCCGAGGTAGAGCAACGCAGGGAGTACGGCTGCATGGATGCACGACTCCAGGGATGGAGGAGGTAGAGCGGCGTCGGGAACCGCCGTCGAGGAGGTATAGTAATGCAGGATCACACCGAGTTGCCCGGAGAAATCCGATAACACCATGATAAATTTGAACTGTCTTGTTGTCGGATTTCTCGCCCCGCTCGAAATAGCCACTTGCTCAAGGCCTCCCTGATTATTAGTCCAGGATGATATTGACCCCTGCATGCCCCGCCTTTATACTTCGCGGCCTTCGCACCGGTCCTAAGCCATGTAAGCGGCACGCGGGGGCGCGATTTTCTAGGACCACTTCAGCAAACAGGACTCATGCTTAAATAAGAGGCATATCGTATGCCCACGGCGACACGGATCGCAGGCGTACGGCGGATAGTGGGCGCGCAGGCGCTGATGGCGCTCTTGGCAGGCTTGGTCGTTGTAGGAACCCAAGGCTGGAATGAAGGCTGGTGGGTGGCGGCATCGGTGATGTACGGCGGGGCGGTTGCCTGTACCAATACCCTATTGCTGATCTGGCGCCTGCGGCGCTGCGAAAAGCGCCCAGGTCTGGACGCGGGCCGGCAACTGCGGTTGTTTTATCTATCCAGTCTGGAGCGGTTTTTGGTGGTGGCCGCGCTGCTGGTCATGGCGATGGTAGCCTTGGGCCTGTCGCCGTTGGCGGTGGCGGCGGGTTTCGTATTAGGTCAACTGACCTTGCTGGTGGCGGGGTTCATGGGCGGAATAAAGTAATACATGGCTGGCGAAACGCAAACATCCTCTGAGTACATCAAACATCACCTGCAGAACCTGACCTATGGTCAGTTGCCGGACGGGTCTTGGGGCGTGGCCCATAGTGCGGCCGAGGCCAAGGCCATGGGATTCTGGTCTCTGCAGCTTGACACCCTAGGCGTGTCCCTGGTTTTGGGCGTGTTGTTTCTATGGCTGTTTTCGCGCGTCGCCAAGCACGCCACCACCGGCATACCGGGTGGATTGCAGAATTTCGTGGAATGGATAGTCGAGTTCATCGATACCAGCGTGCGCGGTTCCTTTTCCGCCAAGAACGCCATGGTCGCACCCCTGGCCCTAACCATATTCCTATGGGTGTTTCTGATGAATTTGATGGACCTACTGCCCATAGACGCCGGCCCCCAAGTGGCGCACGCCGCAGGCCTGCCGTTCTTCAAGCTGGTGCCCACCACCGACCCCAACGCCACCTTCGGCATGGCATTGGGTGTGTTTGCGCTGATTCTTTACTACAGCATCAAGATCAAGGGCATAGGTGGTTTCATCGGCGAGCTGACCATGCAGCCGTTCCAGGCCAAGTCCGTATACCTTAAGATCGTGTTTCTGCCGATCAATCTGTTTCTGGAAACCGTCAACCTCATCGCCAAACCCATTTCCCTGTCCCTGCGGCTGTTCGGCAATATGTATGCCGGCGAAATGATTTTCATCTTAATCGCGGTTATGTACGGTGCCGGCCTGTTGTTCGGTTCCTTCGCCGGTGTGTTGCAGATCGGTTGGGCGATTTTCCATATTCTGATCATTACCCTGCAGGCGTTCATTTTCATGACGTTGACCATCGTCTATCTCGAGATGGCGCACCATCATCACTGATTTTTTACTTTATCAATTTGATTATTCTTTAGGAGATACAAATGGAAAATGCACTGTTATATATCGCCGGCGCCATCATGATGGGCCTGGGCGCGCTCGGCGCGGCCATAGGCATCGGCATATTGGGTGGTCGTTTTCTGGAGGGCGCCGCGCGCCAGCCGGAACTCATCCCCATGCTGCGTACCCAGTTCTTCATCGTCATGGGCCTGGTGGACGCGGTGCCCATGATCGCCGTGGGTATCTCCATGTACATCCTGTTCGCGGTGATCGGCAGCTAAGGCCGCCTCTCGCCAACAACTTAAGCTTAAGGTTCGCGCATGAATATCACTGCAACCCTCATCGGGCAAGGCATCGCGTTTTTCCTGTTTGTGCTGTTCAGCATGAAATTCGTGTGGCCGCCCATCATGAAGGCGCTCGCCGAGCGCAAGCAACACATCGCCGACGGCCTGGCGGCGGCGGAGAGAGGACGGCATCAGCTCGAGCTAGCCGAAAAGCGCGCGGTCGATGTGCTGCGCGACACCAAGGGCCAGGCGGCGGAAATCCTGGCCCAGGCGGAAAAGCGCGCGGCCGAAGTGCTGGACGAAGCCAAGGAACACGCACGCGCCGAGGCCTCGAATATTCTTAAGGCCGCCCAGGCCGAGATCGGCCGCGAGATCAACGCGGCGCGCGAGCAATTGCGCGCCTCGGTCGCCGGTCTCGCGGTGATCGCCGCTACCCGCATCCTGGAAAAGGAAGTGGACGCCAAGGCCCATGCCAAGCTGCTCGATAGTGTTATCCAGCAGCTGTAAGGAAACCGCGCATGTCCGAAAATATCACCCTCGCCCGCCCTTACGCCGAAGCCGCATTCCAGATGGCGCAAGGTGCGCAGGCGCTGAAGCAATGGTCCGAGATGCTGGCCCTCGCCGCCACGGTCGCGACCGATGCCCAGATCGCGCGTCTGGCGGTGGACCCACGGGTGGCGCGCGCGCGC
>JANOTM010000060.1:0-17932 GCA_031416355.1 Gammaproteobacteria bacterium | reverse complement strand
GCGAATAGCCTATCACCGGCTTTTGCTGGCGATAGGTCTCAAGGAGAATATTCTGCGTAGTATGTTTGTTGAATACCCCCGGGTCTGGCAATGCCAAAAGCACGTCGCTTTCGCCCAGTACCCGTGTCAGAGCACCGAATAATTCATGTTCGCTCTGGATGGTTTCCGTGTACAAGCTAAATTGTTCGCTATCGGCAGCCACTCTCAGGCGTTTTTCGTTTTCCCGCGACAGCGCGCCATAAACTACCCCCAGGTTGCGACTTTTGGGCAGGGTCAGGCGGATCAGTTGTGCCTGACGCTGGAATGGCTGGTCGATATATATTCCAGATACCGATCTTGGGCGCGCACGGCGCGTCTGCTCGCTAGCTTGCAATAATGTTTCGTAGGTCAATCTTGGCAGCAATGTCACATAAACCGGAATATTCGACGCCCTGGACAGCACCGCCTTTGCCGCCTGCGTGCCCACGGATAGGATGATGTCCGGCTGCCTCGCCTCGCCAGAACTATCCCCGCGCTGTATAAACTCCGCGAGTGGCAACACCTGAAGAGTAATGGGATTCTTTTCCGGCATGCTCGCGCGCATGCCGGCCACAACCTCGTTATACACCCCCTCCTCCTGGCTAAGGACTATCAGTACCGTGTAATCCATCTGTGGTCTGCCAGCCGCGCCCTGGGCAATAGCGTACGGAGTCAATATGACCCCCATACCCAACCATATACTCAGCACCAAACATAGGACGTTTAGCATGCGGTGTTGGTGGATGGGGGGATGGGTATCCATAGGCTTCGTACTTTTAATTAATACCCGCTTCCATCGAGTTGCCGCGGCGGTCTCAAATGAAGGCTGAAGGAAAGATACACGCGGGTGTCGAAGACATTGTCCCGTTTGTTGCTGGGGTAATACTCGTCATACCGGTCCAGCAGGTTCTGGAATACCAAGGCGATATCACCTTCGATTTTACTCGTCTTGTAGGCGCGTGCCAACCGCATATCCAGGCGTCGTATGGGCTTAATAGGTTTGGTGTCGGTAAACCCCATGGTACCGACATAATAGAAACCCAGACTCGCCTGATAGTTCTTGGGTAACGCGCGGACCAGCAGCAGACTACCGCTGTCTTTTGGAGCGCTGACGGTAAAGTTGGCAAAAGTGCTCTCGATGTGTGTATGGGCATATCCAAGAACCATGCGATCCTTGAAGCTCGGGCGGTAGGAAAACTGGGCCTCAATGCCTTTGATGACGGCGTCGTTTCTATTTCTAAAATCCCGTACGGGAATCGGGTTCAAAGGATATGGCCGGTTGTATCCTTCTATAAGCCCACTCAATTTGTCGCGATAGGTTCGGATATCTAGCGATAAATTGGTGCTGACGCCGGCGAAATAGCCCATCTCGTACGATCGCATTCTTTCCGGTTCGAGTCCGCCACTGCTTGATATAAGCTGGATACATGTGACACCAGCGCAGACACGCGAGTTGCCCATTTCCTCGATCAGCACCGGATTGCGCGTGGCACGGCTGGCGCTGGCACGCAGTGTCTGACGGGGTGTCAAGCGATAGTTTACTGCGAGGCGCGGTGACAGGTCGCTGCCGGAGATATCGTCGCTTTCCCACATGGTCCCGGCATTGAACAACAAGCTCGGTATGGCACGCCATTCCACATTAAAAAAAGCGCGCCACACGCGGTTGTCCACGGCGGCATCCGTGCCAAGGTAACCCGTGGACAGCACCCTGTCCATGCGCCAGCCCAGTCCCCACACGCTGCGCAAGTCCCGGGTAATGCCCAGGGTATTCTGCAGCTCCAAATCATAGCGTTCGCCCGCCACATCATTGTCGAATGGAAACTGCAGACTCAGCGGCAGCGGCGGTATCAAAATTGGCTGCGTTATATAGCGCTCATCCGACTCGTGATAGTTATGGTAAAACTGCAACGCAATATCGTCCCCCCCACCCAGATCGCGCCGCCAGCGGATCTGCTCGAAACGGCTGATGGTCTCCTGGTCATGCGGAACATCGTCGACTTCTTCAAAGAAGCCTTTCTGGTTGACACCACCACTGTAACCCAGCCGGGTTTCGATATCGCCGGCGCTGCCGAGGTGGTAATCAAACGCCGTGTTTATATATCGGTGTTGCTGGCTATCATAGCGCCGTTTGAACCCGTCGTCTTGCTGATACCCTAGGGTCACGCGATAATCCAGGTCGCCCATAGTATCGCTGACGCGCACCACTCCATCGCGTATCGCCTGAGTGCCGGCATTCAGCTTCACCAGGGTGCCAGGGGTGTCGCGCGCGGCGCGCGTGATGATGCTGATGATGCCAAGAAATGAATTCGCGCCATACGTCGCCGCATTCGGGCCGCGTATGACTTCTATCCTTTCGATATCCTCCAGGGCTAACCCCAGATCCGACCATGGCACTCCACCATGGGTTGGAATGTATACCGAACGCCCATCGATCAGCACCTGCATACGGCGGGAGTAAACACCCGTCATACCGTGCATCGATACCACCGGGCGGTTGCCACTTTCGTATCCGACCACCATCCCCGGCACCAGACGGAAAAGATCGGCAATGGCCCGGGCTCCCGAGGCTTCTATCATCTGCCGGTCAATGATAGTCATCGCCACCGGTGTTTCACTCAGGGGCTGTGCCAGGCGGGTGGCGGACAACACGACCGGCATCTCGCCCAGATAATCCTCTTCCGACAAAAACGATCGCACCGGCTTTTCCGGGGTTGCAAGGGCATGGCCACCTCCAGGCGCAAAAACCAGCAGCCCGCACGCCATGGCCAAAACCTGCATACTCATCGCGCGCACCTTGCCGCGCTTTTTGCTATCCCTGCCACAGAGGATAGGCGATGCTCGGCCTCCCAGGGCGCGGTGGGTAGTGTTGAGATAGCTTTTAGCCAAGGATAAACAACACACGAGGTTTCCTCTTAGTAGCCATGGATGCCTGAAAAACGTGCACGCCCGATACTTACCGTGGTTGTTTTTATTCTCGACAAGGCCAATACCAAGCCATTCTACGTAGATGTTCAACCGCGGGAAAGCAAACAGGCATTGCATCAATGCCGGCCGTTCGGCAATCAAACTGGTCAACTGGACTGATGCCAGAAACTGTTGGCACTTTCTTTATAAACCGCGATTTTGGCACTCCGCGGTTTGAATTTGCGTCCCTACACACCGGGCTGGGACCCCTACTTTGAAAGTCTGGGTATAAGGCATATTATGCCCCCAATCCGCATAATACTATCTGTGAGACGGTGGAAGATCACGGAAAATATCAATAACAATGGCGTCCGGCACTGCCATAGCCTAGGCATGCCATTATCCTCGCTACGGTCACGCCCATTGCGCAATGAAATAAAAAGGCCGGGTTGTTGCCCGGCCTTTTTCAATCACATCCTGCACATCAATGTTACTTGCCCGTTTTTTTAGCGGGTGCCGTAGTCTTCTTGGCCTTAGGCGTTTTCTCGGCTTTAGCGGGCTTAACCTGGATTTGCTTGGCCTTTATTGGTTTATCTTTTGCTGCCGGCTTAACTTTGGGCGATTTGGCTTTTACCGACTTGACTGTTTCTGTCGTGGTGTCTACATCGGCTGGCTCAGCCGCGGCCGGATCTGGGCGGTCTACCAGCTGCACCAGGGCCATGGGCGAGGTGTCGCCGGTACGGAAGCCAAATTTTAGTATGCGTAAATAGCCGCCGGGGCGATCCTTATAGCGCACACCGAGGATGTCGAATAGCTTGGTCACCGCTACGCGATCACGTAGGCGCGCGAACGCCAGACGCCGATTCGCCACAGTGGCGTTCTTGGCCATGGTGATCAACGGCTCGGCCACGCGCCGTAGTTCTTTGGCCTTGGGCAAAGTAGTGCGGATCTGCTCGTGCAGAAACAGAGACGCCGCCATATTCTTGAACATGGCCTCGCGGTGACTACTGGTCCGGTTTAATTTGCGACCGATTTTATGATGACGCATTGCTCAACCTCTATTAATACTTCGCCTGATACCGCGTTAGGCGGATTCTTTTTCCGGAGTCTTGCCTTTAAGCGACGCCGGCGGCCAATTCTCCAGGCGCATGCCTAGGGAAAGCTGGTGCGTGGCCAGGACATCTTTAATCTCGGTAAGGGACTTCTTGCCGAGATTTGGCGTCTTGAGTAATTCCACCTCGTTACGCTGCACCAGATCACCGATGTAGAATATATTTTCGGCCTTCAGGCAGTTTGCCGAACGCACGGTCAATTCGAGATCGTCCACCGGCCGCAACAGCAGCGGGTTGATATTGGGCTCGGGCGATTCTATGGCCTTGGCTTCGGGGCTCTTGAGGTCCACGAATATGGAAATCTGATCCTGCAGAATATTGGCGGCGCGGCGCACCGCCTCTTCCGGATCGATGGCACCGTTGGTCTCGATGTCCAGGACCAGCTTATCGAGATCGGTGCGTTGTTCCACGCGCGCGTTCTCGACGGTATACGAAACCCGCCGTATCGGACTGAACGAGGCGTCCAGCTGCATGACACCGATGCTACGGCCTTCCTCGGTACCACGGCCCACTACCGGCTGGTAACCGCGGCCGCGGGCGATCTTGATCTCCATGGAGATGGAGCCGTTTTTAGTCAGGGTCGCGATCAGGTGATTGGGGTTCACTACTTCTACGTCCTGATCCAGGGAAATATCTCCGGCGGTAACCTGGCCCGGGCCCTTCTTGCTCAATTTAAGCGTTACTTCCTGGCGCGTACCGTGCATACGCAGGGCCAAGGACTTGAGATTGAGCAGGATTTCGATGACGTCTTCCTGCACGCCCTCGATGGTGGAGTACTCGTGCAACACGCCCTCGATCTTGGCCTCGGTGATGGCCACGCCCGGCATGGATGACAACAAGATGCGGCGCAGGGCATTGCCCAAGGTGTAACCGAAACCGCGTTCCAACGGTTCCAGGGTGATCTTGGCGCGCATGGCGCCCAGGCCTTGTACGTCCACCAATCGCGGCTTCAGAAAATCTGTTGCAGAACCCTGCATAATGTACCCTCGCTTAATTCCGTTGCGTTACTTGGAGTAAAGCGCCACAACCAGATGCTCGTTGATATCCGACGGCAGTTCACTGCGTTCCGGTGCGGCTTTATACGTACCCTTCAGGCCCTTGACATCCACTTCCAGCCATTCGGGAACACCGCGTTGCTCGGCGGCTTCCAGGGCCGCTTTTACCCGCAACTGTTCCTTGGCGGATGACATAATTTCGATCACGTCGCTGGCACTCAACTGGTAAGACGGGATATTGGTACGCCGGTTGTTCACCATGACCGCGTTGTGGCGTACCAACTGGCGCGCCTCGGAACGCGAGGCACCGAAGCCCATGCGGTAGACCACGTTATCCAGCCGGCCTTCCAGCAATTTGAGCAGGTTTTCGCCGGTGGAGCCACGACGCCGGTCGGCCTCGGCATAATAACCGGCAAATTGCTTCTCCATAATGCCGTAGATGCGGCGCACTTTCTGTTTCTCGCGCAACTGCAAACCGTAATCCGACGCGCGCCCCTTGCGCTGGCCGTGCTGGCCAGGTGGATAAGCGCGCTTTTCCACCGGACACTTGTCGGTAAAGCATTTCTCGCCCTTCAGGAAAAGCTTGCCACCTTCACGACGGCACAGGCGGCACTTCGAATCGGTATAACGAGCCACTGAACTTTCTCCGTTTGCCTAGACGCGGCGTCTCTTAGCGGGACGACATCCGTTATGCGGAATCGGCGTCACATCTATAATGTTACTGATTTCATACCCAATGGCGTGCAACGCACGTACCGCGGAATCCCGCCCTGGACCCGGCCCATTGACCTTGATCTCTAACGACTTGAGACCATATTCTTGCGCCGCCCGGCCGGCCTTATCGGAGGCTACCTGGGCTGCAAACGGCGTACTTTTGCGCGATCCCTTGAACCCGGCACCACCGGACGTAGCCCAGGTCAATACATTACCCTGACGGTCGGTAATGGTGATGATGGTGTTATTGAAGGATGCATGGATATGCGCGATACCCTCGGCCACGCTCTTTTTGACGCGTTTCTTGGCCTTGGCCGCGGGATTGGTTGGAGTTGCCATACGGTTATACCTGAATAATTAAATAGTATTACTTGCGAACGGCCTTGCGCGGGCCTTTACGGGTCCGGGCATTGGTCTTGGTGCGCTGCCCACGTACCGGCAGGCCGCGGCGATGACGCATCCCGCGATAGGTGCCAAGATCCATGAGGCGCTTGATGCTCATGGACACGGTACGGCGCAAATCGCCCTCGACCATGAACTTGGCCACCTCGGCGCGCAGTTTGTCTACTTCGGCGTCGGTCAGATCTTTGACCTTGGTCGAAATAGCAACGCCAGCGCCGGAGCAGATGTGCTGCGCGCGCGTCCGCCCTACGCCAAAAATCGACGTCAAGGCGATCGCCACATGCTTGTGATTCGGTATGTTAATGCCTGCAATTCGGGCCATTCAAACGCTCTCCAATCTACTGTCCGGCCTATCCTTCGCGGTTTACGCGAAAACGCGGAAGGATACTGCCACTAAAGGTAAAAATCAACCAACATTCAGCCTTGACGCTGCTTGTGACGGGGGTCGGAGCAGATGATGCGCACCACACCCTTGCGCCGCACCACCTTGCAGTTGCGGCATAGTTTCTTAACGGAAGCACGTACTTTCATGTCACAACTCCAATCTTTCCTAATACTTGCTTGGGGGCGCGGGTAATTACCGGCTGATCCGACCTAACGGGGCGTACTCATACCCCCGCCCGTCAGGTTGGCTTTCTTCAGCAGGCTTTCATATTGATGGGACATCAGATGCGCCTGAATCTGAGCCATGAAATCCATACACACAACGACAATGATCAACAGCGATGTCCCGCCAAAATAAAATGGTACGTTCCATTTAACGATCATGATCTCCGGTAACAGGCAAACCAGGGTGACATACAGCGCCCCACCCAGGGTCAAACGCGACATCACCCCGTCGATATACTTGGCACTTTGCTCACCTGGACGTATACCCGGAATAAAGGCGCCGGATTTCTTCAAATTGTCGGCGGTTTCCTTGGGATTGAACATCAGTGCGGTATAGAAAAAACAAAAAAATATGATCGCACTGGCATACAACACCACATATATCGGCTGACCCGGCGACAAGGCCGTGGAAATGTCCCGCAACCAGCCCATGCCTTCGCTCTGGCCAAACCAGCTCCCCAACGTGGCGGGGAATAAAATAATGCTGGATGCAAAAATCGGCGGGATCACCCCCGCCATGTTCACCTTCAGCGGTAAATGGCTGGTCTGGCCCGCGTACATCTTGCGGCCCTGCTGGCGCTTGGCGTAATTCACCGTGATACGTCGCTGACCACGCTCGACAAATACTACAAAGCCCGTCACCAATATGGCAGCCGTGAACAAAAATAATACAAACAGCGGTTGAAACGACCCAGTGCGCGCCAACTCCAGAGTGCCACCAATGGCCTGGGGCAGGCCGGCCACAATACCGGCGAAAATAATGAGCGAGATACCATTACCTATGCCGCGCTCGGTCATTTGTTCCCCCAACCACATGAGGAACATAGTGCCGCTCACCAGGGTCACGACGGCCGTCAGAAGGAATTGCGGACCTTTGTCCATGACCACATCGGCCCCACCCATGGGACCCTGATTTTGCAAGGCCAAGGCGATACCCAGCCCTTGGAAAATCGCCAGCACCACGGTGCCGTAACGGGTGTACTGGGTGATCTTGCGCCGGCCCGATTCACCTTCTTTCTTGAGCTGCTCCAGGGTCGGGATGACCGTGGTCATCAACTGCATAATAATAGAGGCGGAGATGTATGGCATCACCCCCAGGGCCAGCACCGAAAGCCGCTCCAATGCGCCGCCGGAGAACATATTAAACAGGTCCACCACCGAACCCTGGGTCTGCTTGAACAGTTCCGCCAGGGCCACGGCATTAATACCCGGTACCGGAATATGCGTGCCTATGCGGTAAACCACCAGCGCCATCAACACAAACAACAGGCGCAGTTTGAGATCGACCAGCTTCCCGCCGAACATGCCCGCAGCCGCGGTAGTACGGGGACCGGTCTGTGCCATTTACGCCTCGACCTTGCCGCCGGCCTTGCCGATTGCCGCCAGCGCGCCCTTGGTCACGGCGATACCCTTGAGGGTCACGGCCTTATCCAAGGTGCCAGAGAGAAATATCTTGGCTCGCTTAGCGGTGGCGGAAATGATGTTGGCTTGCTTGAGCACCGCCAGATCAATGACCGCCGCGTCCAGATTAGCGAGTTCCTGCAGGCGCACTTCCGCCGTATCTCCCTTGGTGGTGGAACGGAAACCGCGCTTGGGCAAGCGCCGCTGCAGTGGCATCTGGCCACCCTCGAATCCCACCTTATGAAATCCGCCGGCGCGCGCACTCTGACCCTTGTGGCCGCGACCGGAGGTCTTGCCTAGGCCCGAGCCTATGCCTCGGCCCACGCGCTTGGCGGTTTTCTTGCTGCCGCTGGCAGGCTTAATTGTATTCAGACGCATTTCAGACTTCCTCGCACTTCACCATGTAGGAGACTCTATTGATCATGCCGCGTATCGACGGAGTATCTTCCAGTTCCACGCTGTGACGGATACGGCGCAGGCCCAGGCCTTTGACGGTCGACATATGGCGCTTGCCGGTGCCGAACGGGCTTTTCAATAAAGTCACTTTCAATTTCTTGGCCATGGGTAACTCCTAACCGAGTATGTCCTCGACCTTCTTACCGCGTTTGGCGGCAATGTCGGCGGGATTGTTAATGGCCTTCAGGGCCTTGATGGTGGCGCGTACCACGTTGATCGGGTTGGTCGAGCCTATACATTTGGCCAGGACGTTGGTCACGCCGGCAACCTCGAACACCGCGCGCATGGCGCCGCCGGCGATGATACCGGTGCCTTCGGACGCCGGACGCATGACGACCTTGGCCGCGCCGTGCTCGCCGATAATGGCGTGATGCAGCGTACCGGCCTTGAGGCTGACCTTGCTGATGTTGCGGCGCGCATCTTCCATCGCCTTCTGCACCGCCACTGGCACCTCGCGTGCCTTGCCGCGGCCCATGCCGATACGGCCGGCACCGTCACCCACCACGGTCAGGGCGGCAAAACCAAACTGGCGTCCGCCCTTCACTACCTTGGCAACGCGATTGACGCTGATTAATTTTTCCTGGAGGTTGTCTCCACGACCTTCGTTATCATATTCAGCCATGCGACTTTATCCTCAGAATTCCAGGCCGTTTTCACGCGCCGCATCCGCCAGCGCCTTGATACGACCATGGTATTTAAATCCGGAACGATCAAACGCAACTTTGGTCACGCCGGCGCTCTTGGCCTTTTCGGCAATACGCTTGCCGATAATGGCGGCGGCGGAGACGTTGCCACCGTTCTTCAACTCTTTGCGTACATCGGCCTCCAGGGTCGACGCGCTGGCCAACACCTTACCACCGCTGGCATCGATAACCTGCGCGTACATGTGCCGCGGCGTGCGATGCACGCACAGGCGCGTGGCTTGCTGGCTGGCTATCTTGCGCCGTGTTCTTAGCACTCGGCGCTGGCGTACTTTCGCTTTTTTCATGATGTCTACGTCCCGGCGAACTATTGCAATTATACTTACGATTTTCTGGGTGATTACTTCTTCTTGGCTTCTTTACGGACCACGTGTTCGTCCGAATAGCGCACGCCTTTACCCTTGTACGGCTCGGGCGCGCGATAGGCGCGTATCTCGGCGGCGGCCTGACCTACCGCCTGCTTGTCGGCGCCGCGCACGACGATTTCCGTCTGGCTTGGGGTTTCGATGGTGATGCCCGCCGGTATCGGATAAACCACCGGATGCGAGAAACCCAAGGTCAAATTGAGATTCTTGCCAGCCACCGCGGCGCGATAACCGACGCCGATGATGGTCAGCTTTTTCTCGAAACCTTTACTGACACCGGTCATCATATTGTGCACCAGGGCACGCGTGGTGCCGGACATGGCATCGGCGAACGTGGATTCGTCGCCGGCCGCGAACGACAGCAAGTCGCCTTGGTGCTGGATCTTTACCTGCGGATGTATGCTGTGGGCAAGCTGACCCTTGGGGCCTTTGACGTTCAGCATACCGCCGTCGATTTTGGTCTCAACCCCTTTGGGTATATTGACGGGATATTTAGCAATCCTGGACACGTTGATTACCTATCAGGAAACGATGCACAAAACTTCACCGCCCAATCCCGCTTTACGCGCGGCACGGTCGGTCATGATACCTTTGGACGTGGAGATGATGGCGATGCCCAATCCGCCGATGACCTCGGGTAATTCGTCCTTAGGCTTGTATTCGCGCCGGCCCGGGGCACTGACGCGCTTTACCATTGCTATCACCGGCTTGCCGGCGTAATACTTAAGATGTACATCTAGCACCGCTTTATTATCTTCAGTGCGCACGCTGAAATCCTCGATATAGCCCTCTTCCTTCAGCACCTTGGCAATGGCGCACTTAACGGTGGACGATGGCATGCGTACGCCCAGCTTCTCGACACGCTGGGCATTGCGTATACGCGTCAGCATATCGGCGATAGGATCAGTCATACTCATAAAAAATCAGTTCCAAGTAATCAAAGAGAAAAGAGGAAAGAAAAAAGGGAGCCAAGCAATCACACTTTGCTCTTTACACTTTTCTCTTTCCTCTGCCTTTCACCAACTCGCCTTAACCACGCCCGGCGTTTCGCCGCGCATCATTACTTCCCGCAGCTTGCTGCGGCCGAGACCGAACTTACGATAAAAACCGCGCGAACGGCCGGTAAGGGCGCAGCGATTACGTATGCGGCTGCGACTGGAATCGCGCGGCAGCTTCTGCAGTGCGATGACCGCCGCTTGGCGTTCTTCATCACCCAGCTTAGGGTTTACTATCGCGGCTTTCAGCTCGGCGCGGCGCAGTTTGTACTTCGCCGTCAGGCCCTTGCGCTTTACGTCGCGTAAAATCATGGATTTCTTGGCCATGCTATCCTCAACTCTTGATCGGAAAATTAAACGCCTGGAGCAAGGCGCGCGCTTCTTCGTCACTGCCGGCGCTGGTGGTAATGGTGATATCCATGCCACGTAAGGCATCGATCTTGTCGTAATCGATTTCCGGAAAAATGATCTGTTCTTTTACGCCCATGGAATAATTGCCACGGCCATCGAAAGAACGGCTGGACAAACCACGGAAATCCCGGATGCGCGGTATCGCGATAGTAATGAGGCGATCAAGGAATTCATACATACGCTTACGCCGCAGACTGACCTTGCAGCCTATGGGCCAGTTCTCGCGCACCTTGAACGCCGCCACGGATTTACGCGCGCGCGTCATAACCGGTTTCTGGCCGCTGATCTTTTCCATATCGCCCATAGCGCTATCGATGACCTTCTTGTCCGCCAAGGCTTCACCCACGCCCATGTTCAGCGTAATACGGGTAATGCGCGGCACCTGCATGACATTCTTATAGCCAAACTTGGCCATGAGTTCAGGCACCACTTTCTTTTGATAAAATTCTTGTAATCTCGCCATTGCGACTTCACCAATAAGACGTTAAACGTCGACTACTTCGCCACTGCCGCGGAAATAACGTACCTTACGGCCGTCTTCCAGGGACTTGAAGCCCACGCGCTCACCCTTGCCGGAAACCGAGTTGTACAGGGCCACATTGGAGATATGGATGGACATCTCCTTCTCTATAATGCCGCCGGTAACATTTTTGTTCGGATTCGGTCGGGTGTGCTTCTTGACCAGGTTGATGTTTTCCACCAACACACGATCATTGGCCAGAACACGCAGCACTGAACCGCGCTTGCCTTTGTCCTTGCCGGTTACCACAACCACTTGATCGCCTTTTCGTATCTTATTCATGTTCAGACCTAATAATAGATTCTCACCAACTCCCCCTCTCCCTCTGGGAGAGGGATGGGGTGAGGGTACCTTCTGCAATTACCAACCCCCTCATCCCCATCCCTTCTCCCCGAGAGAGAAGGGAGTAAGCCGATGCGCTTGCGCGCACCTGTTCACTCTGCTACCTACAATACTTCCGGCGCCAGAGAAATAATCTTCATAAACTTTTCGTTACGCAACTCGCGCGTCACCGGTCCAAAAATACGCGTGCCTATCGGCTGGTGCTGCGGAGTTAGCAATACCGCCGCGTTGGTATCAAAGCGAATGACCGAACCGTCACTGCGGCGCACGCCTTTGCGGGTACGCACGATTACCGCATCGTATACGTCACCTTTCTTCACGCGCCCGCGCGGTATCGCTTCTTTAATGCTTACCTTAACGATGTCGCCGATGCCGGCATAACGACGCTTGGAACCACCAAGCACCTTGATGCACTGCACCGTTTTTGCCCCGCTGTTGTCGGCAACCGACAACATGGTTTGCATCTGGATCATGGCCTGTACTCCGCACTCAAACTCATTACGCCGCAGAAAGCCGGCTAGTCTACCACATAAAGGCAGAGAAAAGTTTAAAGAGAAAAGAACGGCGAGTAACGGTAACCGAGTACGGTTGGGTTACTTTTCTCTTTTACCTTTTCTCTGACCCATTAACTTACTACCGCCTTTTCCAACACCTTAAGCAGACGCCACGACTTGGTACGGGACAGGGGACGGCATTCCTGGATCAAGACCAAATCGCCTTCGGAACAATCATTGTTTTCATCGTGCGCATGTAGCTTGGTACGGCGGCGTATGAACTTTCCGTACAGCGGATGGCGCACCTGGCGCTCCACCACCACAGTAATGGTCTTGTCCATTTTGTTGCTGGCCACGCGGCCAGTAACGGTACACGTCAATTTGGTTGCTTCGCTCATGCGCCGGTGCCCGTTTTTTCGTTCATGATGGTCTTGATGCGCGCGATGTCGCGCCGCACCTTGCGCAGCTTGCTGTTCATCGGCAGTTGGCCGGTGGCCTTCTGCATGCGCAGATTGAACTGCTCGCGCAATAAGCCGTGCAGTTCGCTGGTTTTGGCGTCGGTCGCCATTGCTCTGATATCTTTAGCCTTCATCGTGTCACCGTTAGATCAAATGCCGGGATACAAACGTGGTTCGCACCGGCAGTTTGGCCGCTGCAAGTTTGAAGGCATCGCGTGCTATTTCTTCGCTGACACCTTCCATTTCATACATCACGCAGCCGGGCTGCACCAGCGCCACCCAATATTCCGGATTGCCCTTGCCCTTGCCCATGCGCACTTCCAATGGCTTCTTGGAAATCGGCTTGTCCGGGAACAGGCGTATCCACACGCGCCCGCCACGCTTGATGCAACGCGTGAGCGCACGCCGCGCGGCCTCAATCTGGCGCGCAGTGACGCGCCCGCGGGTGGTCGCCTTTAGGCCGAACTCGCCGAAGCTGACCTTGTTGCCGCGTGTGGCAAGGCCGCGGTTACGACCCTTGTGCTGCTTGCGATACTTGGTTCTTTTAGGCTGCAACATCTGTGTATTCCCCGTTTATCAGGCCATGGCCTTCTTGGCGATTTCCGGCTCGGCTTGCGCCTGATCTTCCTTGTCGAATTTCTCGCCCTTGAATATCCATACCTTGACGCCGATTACGCCATAAGTGGTATGGGCCTCGGACGCACCGTAGTCGATGTCGGCGCGCAGAGTATGCAGCGGCACTCGGCCTTCGCGATACCACTCGGTGCGGGCGATTTCTGAACCATTCAGACGGCCGGCGCACATGATTTTGATACCGAGCGCGCCCAAGCGCATGGAATTGGTCACGGCGCGCTTCATGGCACGGCGGAACATAATACGCTTTTCCAACTGCTGGCAGATGTTTTCCGCCACCAAGAGCGCGTCTAGTTCCGGCTTGCGGATTTCTTCGATGGCGATGTGCACCGGCTGGCCGGCCTTCTTGGTCAGTTCCTGACGCAGCTTTTCGATATCCTCGCCCTTTTTGCCGATGACGATACCGGGACGCGCAGTATGCACGGTCACGTTAATACTCTGGGCCGGGCGCTCGATGGTAATGGTGCTGATGGCGGCGTGCCCCAGGCGTTTTTTCAACTCGGCACGCAACATCAGATCGGAGGCCAGATTATCGGCATAGTGTTTGGAGCCGGAATACCATTTAGCCGTCCAATCGCGAATCACGCCGATACGGAAACCGATGGGATTGATCTTCTGACCCATTTACTTGTCCTCTCTCTTGACGGCGCCCGGTGATTTGCCCGGTTTGCGCACATCGCTGACGGTTACGGTGATATGGCTGGTACGCTTAAGAATACGGGCACCACGGCCTTTGGCGCGTGCTTGAAAGCGCTTGAGCGTCGGACCTTCGTCGATCTGGACGATCTGCACCTTGAGTTCGTCTACGTCGGCGCCCTCGTTATGCTCGGCATTGGCGATAGCCGACTCGAGCACTTTCTTCACCGGCCCGGCCGCCTTGCGCGTGCTGAACTGCAGTATCTCCAGGGCGCGTTCCACCGGCAGACCGCGGATCTGATCGGCGATCAGGCGCCCTTTCTGCGGGGACAGGCGTATGAATTTCAAAATGGCGGTAGCTTGCATCGCTATGATTTCTCCGGTGTGGCTTTTTTGTCCGCAGAATGCCCTTTGAAAGTACGGGTAGCGGCAAACTCGCCGAGTTTGTGGCCGACCATGTTTTCCGTGACCAGAATAGGCACATGCTGTCTGCCGTTATGCACGGCAATGGTCAGGCCGATAAAATCCGGCATCACCGTAGAGCGGCGCGACCAAGTCTTAATGGGTTTCTTGCTGCTCTCGGCATGCGCCTTGTCCACCTTGTTTGCCAGGTGGAAGTCCACAAAGGGACCTTTCTTAATAGAACGTGGCACGACTTAACCCTCTCTCGTTTTGCTGCGGCGGCGGATGATCATGCCGTTAGTACGTTTATTGGCACGTGTCTTGTAACCTTTAGTCGGTGTACCCCAGGGGCTGACCGGATGGCGCCCACCCTTGGTACGGCCTTCGCCGCCACCGTGTGGATGGTCCACCGGATTCATGGCGGTACCACGTACCGTGGGGCGCCAGCCACGCCAGCGTTTGGCGCCGGCCTTACCCAGTTTACGCAACGAATGTTCGGCGTTGCCGACTTCGCCTATGGTGGCGCGGCAATCCACGTGCACCTTGCGGACTTCGCCGGAGCGCAGGCGTACTTGGGCGTAACTGCCTTCGCGCGCCACCAGCTGTATGCCGGTGCCGGCGGAACGCGCCAACTGCGCGCCATGTCCCTGTTTGAGTTCCACGCAGTGCACCGTGCTGCCCACGGGTATATTGCGCAGCGGCAGGGTATTGCCCGGCTTGATCGGGGCATCTGATCCGGACAGGACCTGGGTACCCGCTTCCACACCCTTAGGCGCGATGATGTAACGACGCTCGCCATCGGCGTACAACAGCAGTGCAATATTGGCGCTGCGGTTGGGATCATATTCCAGGCGCTCGACGCGGGCGGCGATGCCGTCCTTGTCGCGCTTGAAATCGATCAAGCGATACTGACGCTTGTGCGCGCCACCGCGATGGCGCACGCAGATGCGGCCCAGATTGTTGCGGCCGTTGATCTTGGATTTCTTTTCTATCAGTCCGGCAAAGGGGGTGCCCTTGTGCAGATCGGGATTAACGACCTTGATCAGCGCACGGCGCCCTGGAGATGTCGGTTTAACTTTTACGAGTGCCATAAAAAAATCTTCCCCGTTACTTCGCTTCTACACCGGTGAAATCAATGTTCTGACCCGGCTTCAATTGCACATAGGCCTTCTTACTATCCTGGCGACGGCCAGGGGTCTTGCCACTACGCTTGACCTTACCGCGCACGTTGGTCACGGTGACCGAGGCGACTTGCACGCTAAACATCTTTTCCACCGCCTGCTTGATCACCGGCTTGGTGGCATCGCGCCGCACCTCGAACACGAATTGGTTATTCTTGTCGGCCAGGCGCGTGCTCTTCTCGGAAATATGCGGCGCCAGTATCACCTGATACAGTTTCTCTTCATTCATGCCAGTATCTCCTGCAGGCGTTTGATGGCCGCGACCGTCATGATGACCTTCTCGTGGCCGATCAGGCTCACTGGGTCTATGGTCGTCACGTCGCGTACGTCCACTTTATGCAGGTTGCGTGCGGACAGGTGTAGATTTTCATCGCGCGCGTCGGTGATGATGAGCACGTCGGGGGCACCGAGTTTGGCCAGGCGCTCCGTCAAGGATTTGGTCTTGGGCGCATCCAGCGTAAAACTATCCACTGCCACGATGCGATCCTGGCGCAGCAGTTCGGACAGGATGGAGCGCATACCGGCGCGATGCATTTTCTTGTTCACTTTATGGCTGAAATTTTCCAGCGGTGACGAAGGGAATACCTTGCCGCCGCCGCGCCACAATGGACTGCGTATGGTACCGGCGCGCGCTTGGCCACTGCCCTTCTGGCGGTAGGGCTTGGCGCCGCCGCCGCGTACGGCCGAGCGATTCTTTTGGGCGCGGGTACCAAGACGCGCGTTGGCCTGATAGGCCACCACGATCTGATGCACCAGAGATTCGTTAAAATCCGCCGCGAAGGTCTCATCGGAGACTTCCAGATCCGATCCGCCCTTGACGCCTGCTTGATTCATTACACTGACTTTCATCACGCCGTTCCTTATTTCGATTTCACGGCCGGACGTATCACGACGTCCGCGCCTTTAGGGCCGGGGATGGCACCCTTGACCAGCAACAAGTTACGCTCGGCATCCACGCGCACAACTTCGAGACCCATTTGGGTACGGGTGGTGTTGCCCAGATGGCCGGCCATCTTTTTACCCGGAAACACGCGTCCCGGCGTCTGGCGTTGCCCGATGGAGCCCGGCGCACGATGCGACAACGAGTTACCATGGCTGGCACGGCCGCCGCGGAAATGGTGACGCTTGATAACACCGGCGAAACCCTTACCGATGGTAGTGCCCTGCACGTCGACCTTCTGGCCGGCGCTGAAAATGTCTACTTTGATCTCGCCACCCGCCTGCAGCGATTCGCCTTCGCCGTCTTCCAGGCGAAACTCCCACAGACCACGACCCGCGGCCACGCCGGCCTTGGCAAAGTGACCCGCCATGGGTTTGGTGACACGGCTCAAACGGCGCGTACCCAGTGTTACCTGTACCGCGCGATAGCCATCATTGGCCTCGTTCTTCACCTGGGTGATGCGGTTGGGATCAACCTCCAGCACCGTCACCGGCACAGCGGCGCCGTCCGCGTTGAATACGCGGCTCATGCCCACTTTCTTACCTATTAATCCTATTGCCATCGTCTTGTCGCCTTTTAGAGAGTCAGTAGCAAGTTGCAAGTGGTAAGTAGCAAGGACGGCCAAACTGCCTTTACTCGCCACTTGCTACTTGTCACTTGCTACTGATTCATATCAACCTAACTTAATTTCCACATCCACACCCGCCGCCAGATCCAATTTCATCAGGGCGTCCACCGTCTTTTCAGTCGGTTCCATGATATCCATGATGCGCTTGTGGGTCCGAATCTCGAATTGATCGCGCGAGCTCTTGTCCACATGCGGTGAACGCAACAAGGTATAGCGCTCGATCTTGGTCGGCAGCGGTATCGGGCCCTTTACCAAGGCGCCGGTACGCTTCGCCGTATCCACGATCTCCATGGCAGACCGATCAATCAACCGATGATCGAATGCTTTTAGACGGATGCGTATTTTCTGGTTGGCCATATTAATTCAGTTCCAAGTAACAAGTTTCAAGTAGCAAGTAAAACCGCGGATCGGGCAAGTGGCGGACAGGTTTTCCTTGCCACTTGCTCCTTGCCCCTTGCCCCTTACTCTAAAACCTTCGCCACCACCCCCGCCCCCACGGTGCGCCCACCTTCGCGGATGGCGAAGCGTAGGCCTTCTTCCATGGCGATGGGGTTGATGAGGGTGATGGTCATCTTGACGTTGTCGCCGGGCATGACCATTTCGATGCCTTGGGGC
>JANOTM010000059.1:0-1705 GCA_031416355.1 Gammaproteobacteria bacterium | reverse complement strand
GGCCGACCTCTATGGGTTTTGCAGCCAGGAATCTCAAGAAGCTCGATCCTGAAATGGCCGCCCGCGATTACCTGGATCAAGCATTGGCGAGCACCGCCCTCAAGAAATTCGTGCGCCCAAGCATCGAAACCGCCGACAGCGGGTTCCAGAGCCTGGGCAGCGAAGTGGTTGCGCTCACCGGCACCACCGTGGTCAGGTTCTACCAGATGTTCAACAAGATTCCGGTATACGGATCTTTGGTCACGGTGGAGCTCGACCACAACAACGCTTGTCTGGCCATTAACTCGTCCCTGGGCACGCCTACAGGCGTAAAGCACATTGCCAAGGTCTCGCCGTCACAAGCCATCAAGACCGCGGCCAAGGCAGCCGGTCTGCCCGCGGTCACTTTGTCGCAAACGCCGCGCCTCTACTATTACTTCGATCAGCAGATCGGCAAGTGGTGCTTGGCGTATATTATTAAGAACATTGCCCCGCGCCGACCCAAGCTCCATCAACCCGGACATGGTGATGCAACGCTGAAGGACTACGTCGTCGACGCCCACACCGGCAAGCTCCTGGCGGAACTGCCACGCGTCGCCACCATGGCCGCCCAGGTACAGGTGGTGCAGGACGCCAACAACAAGCGCCGCAAGATCACCGTCGAAACTTCCGCCGGCGGCAAGCGCTTGCTACGCGATACTGTCTTGAACGTCACCACCTATGGCTTCGATTTTAAAGATCCCAGCGCGCAGTCCTCGCTATTGCCCGGCCGCCTTTACGAGAACCCGCCCGCACCCTGGCCGCTCGAGGCGATTGGTGCCCATGCCAACGGCGCGGAGGTAGCCCGATTTCTGCGCAAGGTCGTCCTGCGCAACAACATCGACAACCGCGGCGGAGAAATGATTTCCACCGTCAATTGCTGGGACCGCAGCGACGGCGTACAGCCGGCCAAGGAGTGGAAGAACGCCTACTGGAACGGTGTCCAGATGGTGTATGGCCAGATCAAGTTTCCCGATGGCTCGTTTTATTCAGTCGCCTCAATGCTCGACGTCGTGGGCCACGAGATGTTCCATGGCGTCACCGATCACACCTCGCGCCTCGAGTATCGCACCCAGGCCGGCGCGCTAAACGAATCGTACTCTGACATCTTCGGCGTGATCATCGCCAATTTCTCGAAATCGCTGGCCCGATGGAAATGGGATATCGGCGTCGGCTTCGACGGCCCCGGCACGGCGCTGCGCAACCTGGCCGACCCGACCCTGCATGATCAGCCTAAACACATGCGCGACTATCGCACTGCCACGCCGCCCTACACCTACGAGCGCAACGACTACGGCTGGGTGCACGACAACAGTGGGATCCACAACTTCGCGGCCTATAAGATCATGACGGCGAAGAGCAGTGGCAAGTATCTATTTACTCGGCACCAGATCGCCGCGATATTCTTCATTGCGCTGACGGTGCATCAGTCGCGCACATCCCAGTTCACCGACAGCCGGCGCGCAGTCATCCAGGCGGCGAGATCGCTGTTTCGCGGCGACAGCGCCACGACCTTGGCAAAGAAGATCAAGGCCATCGAGGACGGGTATGCGGCAGCCGGGATCGTTTGAATCGCGCGGATTGATCAAGCGCTGTTTCGTTTGCCCTAGTACCCCGTCAAATAAGTTTTTCCGTATGTTCTGCTTACGACACAGAACGAAGCGTCCCTTCTCCCAACGGGAGAAGG
>JANOTM010000058.1:0-2012 GCA_031416355.1 Gammaproteobacteria bacterium | reverse complement strand
CTGCGCATGACCGACCGTGTGGGCAAGGGGCTACGCACCGCACCGCGGGATGCACTCATCGCCGACTGCGTCGACGACACCAACGCCGGTCGCGCCTATGGCTACACCCGCGCCCTGGATCACAGCGGCGCGGTGCTGGGGGCGCTGGCCGCGGCGGCGGTGCTGCATTGGGGTACGGACCGATTGGACATCGTGATCGCCTTGTCGGCCATCCCGGGTCTGCTCACCGTTGGCTTGGTTGCGTTTGCCATACGCGAGCCGGTGCGGCCGGCCGCGGTGTATGCCCCGCAAGCACCCCTGCAGTGGTCGCTACTGGGTCCCGTCATGCGCCGTTATCTGGTGGTACTGGGCCTATTCGCCTTTGGCCGCATCCCCGAGACCTTTCTATTGCTACGTGGCCATGAACTCGGTTTGGGGCCGGTCGGTCTGCTCCTATTATGGGCCGGCATCCATGGGCTCAAGGCGGTGGTATCGGAAATCGTCGGGCGCTGGGCAAGCCGTACCTGGCGGCGCCCCTTTATCCTGGCGGGCTGGACCCTGTATGTCGTGGCACTGCTGGGTCTGGGGCTCACCGATAGCGTAGTAAGCCTGGTGTATGGGGGTCTGATTCTGGCCTGCCACTACGGCCTGACGGAGTCGCCGGAACGCGCCCTGATGCGCGACCTGGCGCGGCCTAACGAATATGGCACCGCCTTCGGTTGGTATCACATGCTCATGGGACTGGCGGCGCTCCCCGGGGGGCTGATGCTGGGCGGGTTGTGGAGCCTGTATGGCAGCCGCCCGGCATTTCTTGTGTCGGCACTGGTGGCCATGGTCTGCGCCTTGTTTTTGTGGCGAACGACCACCCCCCAAAGATAGCCCCTGGGGCTGAAAAACCGGGGATGTAAACTAACCCTCGTCCACCGCCTTCTGGCGCCGGGTCTTGGTACCGGCGCGGTGGCGTTTTTCCGCCAGGCGTCGCTTTTTTGCCGCCCGGGTGGGCTTGGTGGGTTTACGCACCCGCGGCACGGTATTGAGCTTGCGCAAGCGCTGGCTCAGACGCTCGAAGGCGATGGCGCGATTCTGCACCTGGGAACGGGTGTCCGACACGCTCACCACCACCCCCGAAGGCAAATGGGTCAGTCGCACCGCCGACTCGGTTTTGTGCAGATTTTGTCCGCCGGGGCCGCTGGCGCGGAAGGTGTCGATGCGCACCTCCTTTTCCAACAGTTCACGGGTAATATGGTAACGTCGGCGCGGTGGCGGGGATGCGGGGGTGTCGGTCATGGGCACAGCATAAACCGCGCGCGCGTGCAGACAAAGCGCGCGCCTTTCGGTCCTTCCTTGCTAGAATGCGCGTTTTAAACCCTGGCCCGACAAGTTACAAGGAAATATTCACCCATGATCGTCATCTTACAATCCCACGTGGGCCAGAAGAGCCCGGAATTCCGGCAGCTCATGGACTATTTGTCCCATAGGCCGAATATTACAACCCGGGTCCACGAAGAAGTGGGGTCGCTGCAGACCCTGACCGAGGTCTATCTCATCGGCGACACCGCTAGCCTGGATAAGGGCGAAATCGAAACCCTGCCGGGGGTGGAACGGGCGGTGCGGATTTCCGAGGAATACCGCATCCTAGGCCGCCACAAAGACGATATCCGCCCCACCGGCTTCGACTACAACGGCGTGGCGTTCAGCCAGGATAATCTCAATGTCTTCGCCGGCCTGTGCGCCGTGGATAATCCCGAGCACGTAGAGCTGATGATGAAGGCCTTGCGCGATCACGGCCTGGTATGCACGCGCATGGGCGCCTACAAACCGCGCACCAATCCGTATTCGTTCCAGGGCCACGGCAAGCATTGCCTGCCGTGGGTATTCGAATTGGCCGGCAAGTACGGCATCAAGGTGATCGCCATGGAGATCACCCACGATTCCCATCTGGACGAGATCCGCGCCGCCCTGGAACAGACCGGCAATCCCACCGGGGTCATGTTGCAGATCGGCACGCGCAATACCCAGAACTTCGAGCTGCT
>JANOTM010000057.1:0-3617 GCA_031416355.1 Gammaproteobacteria bacterium | reverse complement strand
CTAGCAGTTGCCGAAGCTCGGCCGCGCTGAAATCCATGAGGGTGAGAAAATGCCGCGGCATGCGTATCCGATCAGGCCGCCGGCGGTTGCAGAAATTCGCGTATGACGTCGGCCACGCCGTTGGCGATGCGTTCGGCTTCGTCGTCCGTCAGTATCAAGGGCGGCAACAGGCGCACCACTTTATCGGCGGTGACGTTCACCAGCAGGCCGTGGGCCAGGGCGATATTCATAATCTCTTTGCATGGCCGGTCGAGTTCCACCGCCAGCATGAGACCCATGCCACGGATGTCCTTTACACCGGTGACAGCGTGCAGTTTTTGTTTTAAGCCGTTTAAGATATGCGTGCCGAGTTGCGCTGCGCGCCGGTCGAGTTTGACTTTCTTTAGTGTTTCAATCACCGCCAGGGCGACACGGCATACCAGGGGATTGCCGCTGAAGGTGGAGCCATGACTGCCAAGCTGAAATACTTGGGCGGCGGCGGCGCGCGCCAGACACGCCCCTATGGGCACGCCGTTGCCCAGTCCCTTGGCCAAGGTGAGCACGTCTGGCTGTACATCGGTGTGTTGGAACGCGAACCACTTGCCGGTGCGGCACATGCCGGTCTGGATTTCGTCGAGCATGAGCAGCCAGCCGCGCGCGTCGCAAATTTCCCGCAGCCCACGGAGGTAGTTGGGATCGGGTAGGGTGATGCCGCCTTCGCCCTGTATCGGCTCCACCAACACCGCGACCACATTACTATTGTTCTCTCCCACCTGTTTTACCGCGTCCAGATCGTTGAACGGCACGCGGTTAAAGCCCTGCACCAGCGGCTCGAAACCGGCCTGGATTTTGCGATTGCCGCTGGCGGTGAGGGTGGCGAGGGTACGCCCGTGGAAGCTGCCGTCGGTGACGATAATGGCGGGATTGAGTATCTTGCGCTGATGGCCGTACAGGCGCGCGAGTTTGATGGCGGCCTCGTTCGCTTCCGCGCCGGAGTTGCAGAAAAAGGCGTTGTCCATGCCCGCGACCTGGCAGATTTCCTGCGCCAGCTTTTCCTGTAGCGGTATGCGATACCAGTTGGAGCTGTGCAGGATTTTTCCGGCTTGATCGCACAGCGCGGCGGTGACCGCCGGATGGGCATGGCCCAGGCCGCACACCGCGACGCCGCATAATGCATCGAGATATTGATTGCCCTGCGTGTCCCACAGCCACACGCCGGCACCGCGCTCGAACGCCACCGGCAAAGGCGAGAATACTGGCATCTGATAAGACTTAGTCATATTTTTCGATCACCAAAAACATAAAGGCGCCCTGCAAGCAGGGCGCCGACGGTAGCGCAAAATTCCAATGTCTATCAACAATAACGCAAGTTCTGGAAAATAGCCAACCGCGAGTCCCTAACAAAAAAGCCCGGTGCAAGACCGGGCTTTCGAGTAAGTTTACACTGGTGTTACATAGGTAATCCGTGCGGGCCGGCCACCATGAAAAAGAGCATGGGGATGGACAGCATGGTGTTGGTGCGCGAGGCCAAGAAGGCGATGCGCGCGGCCCGCGCCTTGGTGGCGTCGTCGGCTGGCACGATGCCCAGTACTTTCTTCTGATTGGGCCAGATTAACCCCCAGACGTTGAACAGCATGATGGTGCCGAGCCAAGCGCCTATGCCGATTTTGGCGGCGTCGCCGTGTAGTAGGAAGGCGTTGGCCAGGCCGACACCGGAACGCTCAAGGTGGTAAGCGCCCGTAAGCCAGGTGACCAGGGCCGCCCAGCGAAACCATAATAGTGCCAGGGGCGCTACGTGTTTGGTGATGGCAGCGGCGGTGTTGTCGGCCTTGGCCTTGGGCATGGCTATAGCCTGCACGAAGTTGAAGTAGTACAACAGGCCTATCCAAACAATACCGGCGAGTATGTGAAACCAACGGTCAATAATTAGATCCATCGTTTTGCTCCAAGAATGTTTTTAATTTTGTAAGAGGTCGGTGTGGGTATTGCCTGGATCAGCCCGTCAGCCCCAGGAAGTTGCGGGCAAATACATACAGAATGAGGGTAAGCACAAATCCAGAAATGATGGTTCCAACAATCGAATCCAACGGATTTTTCATGAGGGTATTCCTTAATTATGTTGGGTGATTATTTAAAGTGAGCGGGTTCGTCGGCGACCAAGGGTAAGTCAGTCTTAAGCCGATTTCAAGTTTTTTAAGGATAGATCGTGGGAGTGATTGAGTCAGTGGCAAAGGCAAATTAGTAATGGGTTAGCCACTACATAAACTAGGGGGACAGGGATGGTCGCTTTTATTCTGCGCTGTATTTTTCGCTTGGGACTGTGGTTGCCCGTGCTGGTACTTAGTCCATCGGCCGCGGGTGACATACCTATCGTAGTAGGGAGTACGGGCACTTTCGCCGCGCATGCGTTTTTTTGGATAGGCGATACCGGCCCCACCGGCCCTATTTTTTCGGCCCCCATCAATATCCGTTTGTATGCTGGACCGAGCCATCCGGACTAGGACAGCCCATGGTGGATAACCATGAAGGGCGCGGCATCCCCATTAATGAGCTCGATGTCGGCGGAACCAAAACTTCCCGTATTCTGGGGCACAGCGAGAACTGCAGCATCCCCACGCGGGTGGATTATTTCTACCGCACCCATGACGGTGCCTTCAAGCCCCTGCCAGATCCTTCTTTGCGCCCGGCAGATATTGCCCGCACCACCTTGGGCGATGGCCGGCAAGTGGACTACGTAGTGCGCCTGGAGAGGGGGACGATCAATCGATTCATCCATGGCATCGCTATGTTGGCGCCCGCGGATCGCGCCGGTATCGGGCCCCTGGAGCGGCCCGATACCGGCGCCTGGAACCGTAAGCTCATTTATGCGTTTCAAGGTGGCGTGGGCCTGGGACACTGGCAGGGGGAGGCCAAGCTTAAAGATATGCTAATGGATGCAGGCTTGTCGCAAGGCTATGCCATTGCCTATTCCACCGGTAACGTCACCGGGACCCATTACAACCTGGTGCTCGCGGCCGAGACCGCCCTCATGTTGAAAGCCCACTTCCGTATTCTATACGGCAAGCCGGATTATACCGTGGGGGTGGGGGGGTCGGGCGGTGCGATACAGCAGTATATTTTTGGCCAGAATTTCCCTGGGCTCATCGATGCGGCGATTCCGCAGCAGTCCTATTCAGACATGGTTACCCAGACTACCTACGCCCTCGATTGTCAGTTGTTGGAATATTATTTCGATGTCAGCGCGCGCGCTAATCCGCGCTGGCCTATTTGGAGCCAACGCAGTCTGGTGGAGGGGCTGGCAGCCAGTGATTCCTTTATTAATACCTGGACCCAGCGTCCCGGTAGTTCGGAATGTGTCCAGGCTTGGCGCACGCTAACGACCTCGATGCTGAATCCCCGGTGGGTACATCCCCTGTATTTTCAAGCGCTGACGGCGTATCAATTTCCCCCGGAAGTCATTACCTCTGTTACTGACCCGACCGCTAAATAGTGCGTACCGCTTTTCTCCCTCTCCCTCCGGGAGAGGGCCGGGGTGAGGGCAAACCACGGCAAAACCGGCCCTCATCCTCGGCAATTGCTCCTGCATTGCTCTACCTCCGGCATCCATGCCGTCGTGTCCTTCTCCCGGAGGGAGAAGG
>JANOTM010000056.1:0-2713 GCA_031416355.1 Gammaproteobacteria bacterium | reverse complement strand
TCGTCATTCCCGCGCAAGCGGGAATCCAGGAGGTCTGCAAAAACCGCTGGATTCCCGCTTGCGCGGGAATGACGGGTTGGTGAGCTTTTGTGGCATAAGTAGTGTATTGATTGGGTAGAGCCCTTAAGTAAGTGCCATTCGGGTCAGAGAGGAATTCTTTTATTAGCGGCTATTGCTCTCTGATCCGGGTTTTCGCGAGAAAGGAACGAGCGGTCTTGGGTCGAACGCCGAAACGCAACGACAGGAGCACGGAATTGGAGCTCCAGTCCGAGGTCGGCGTCGCGGCATCGCCGGCCACGGGCGAGTCTTCGTGTTCCAGTTCTAGCTCCAAGCGCACGCCTGGCTGCAGCGCCCACGAGGCCAAGGCCCACACGCGGAAGACGCCGATCCAGTCGCCGATCGCTTCGCCCTGTTTTGCCACGCGCTGCTGGCCTAGGCCCGCATCCAATATGAAAGTGACCGGCCACAGGCGGTCATACTCGAAGTAGGTTCCGAGCTCGACGGTCTGAACGCGACGCGGGGCGAAATATCCCGCCGTGGTGGCGTGATCGTAGGCGAGCTCACTGTAGGATAGGCCAATCTCGGCGGCCGGGCGCCAACGGTAGACGGGGCCAAGCTGGTAGTTGGAACGATGGTTGACGTCCGCGGCCGCGGCTAGCCGTCCGCTTTGGCCGCGGACGCGGGCGCGCCATGATTCGGCCAGCGGCAATTCGATATCGCCTTTGACCTCCGTCAAATTCACCGGCCGCGCCACCAGCCCGGGCGTCGAGCTCAGCGGATTTTGTTTAAACCGCAAATCCAACGCCGGTCCTTGCGCTGGGCTACTCCAGTGCAGGTGTAGTCGTCGTAGCGGGTGGGTCGTTGATGGCTGACCGGGCCGCTCGGCATTCAGGCGCGCGATGCCTGCCATGCCATCCAACTTGAGCAGGGCGCGTGGCTGCCAGCGCGCCATGAGTGCGTATTCATCGGCCGTGGCCAATGTGTAGGGATCCGTGACGTCGGCGTGTTCCGCATGCAGACCCAGGCGCGCGCGCGGTGTGAATTGCCAACCTCCTTCCAGGCCAGAGCGCGTGATCTTGTTGTCATCCGAGTCTACGCTACGGCCGGCATAGGACCGCAGGGAGAGCGCGGATTCCGCCAGTACATGGTCGAGCAACGCCTGCGTGCGATCATCCTGCGTGATGGCCAAGGATTGCGCATAGGCAGCGGCGGCCTCGGGATAACGCCGCGCTTTTTGGCGCGCGCGGCCGAGATCTATCCAGGCCGCTGCGTTCTTCGGCTGGTGCGATACCCATTCTTCGTCAACGGCGATAAGCTCATCCGTCCGTCCCGTGGCGCGCAGAATGCGGCCCAAGCCGAGGTAAACGTCCGCCTCGCCCGGCGCCTGACGGCGCGCACGGTGATATTGCTCCATCGCCTCGGCCATCAAGCCGGCCTGCGCCAGCGCATCACCCAAGGCCATGCGGCCCCAGGGATCCCCGGGTTCGAGCGCCACGTAGCGCCGTAGGAGTGCGATGGCCTCCGTCGACCCACGCGGTGCCAGCCGCGCCAATTGAAAAACAGCGCGCGTGTTGTCGGGATCGGACGCCAACACCGCCCGGTACAGGCCTTGGGCACGTTCGCGTTCGCCCGCCGTATAGGCGGCGTCGGCCTGTTGCAACAGCGTCTGTGCCGCCGCCGGCACGGCATGTTGCTCGCGCGCCGCGCTTGACGTTGGGCAAGTCGCCGACAACAACACCAAAAGCCCAACGACCGCGCCCCGGGATTTCGCCAACGGCCACGCTTGTTGAGTAGGTATTGCTTTTCGAGAAACCGGCACGCGCCGGGAGAACACTGTCATTGGTCTGCGGGGCGCGCACTACGCAGCCAGAGAAAGAGCCGCGCGAGGTACACCGCGCTGACCAGCGCGACCAGCGCGCCCGCTGTCGTCAGCAGCGCCGAAAAACGCAAAGACCACATCGTCTGTGCCTTGCCAGCGACATGTTGGGTGGCTTCGTGGAGCATAATCGCGCTATCCAGTGCCCAGAAAACACCGCCCATGGCAGCGACGACGCCGACCGCGATGGAGAACTGCTTCGCCACCAAAGACCAACAGCCGGTCGTATTACCGCGGCTCCGGCGCCAGATTTCGCAGATGGGCATCCAGAGCGCAGTCAGTATGTAAAACAGGCCGCCTATGCCGGCCCCAGGCAATCCAGGGTTCATGATTTTAGTGTCCTTTCTCGTAGACCAAGGCGGGGCGACGCAAAAACCACTCCGACCAGGCGGCTTCCAAAAAAAAGTATCCGTTGACTAGGCGCAGCACGAGAAAGCACGGCAAGCTCAACAGCACGCGTCCGATTTCGCGGCGTGGAACGGCGCCGACCAGGAGCGGCACGAGAATCGCAGGGACATCAATAAAATACGCGAGCAGCGGCCACGGGCTTTTCAGTACAATGATCAACAACGGCAGTACGATCAGAAACGCCAACGAGGCGACGACGGCGTCCCAAAGGGACACGGCCACCGCCGCGCGCAGGTAGGGTACGGCCAGCAGGCCTTTCCAATGCAAGGAAACGTTCTGAATGAAACCGTGGCTCCAGCGGCGCAGTTGTTTGCTCATGAAGCGGAAGTTGTAGGGTTCGACCGGGTAACACACCGCGTCCGGCACAAAGCGCACCCCGACGCCGGCTTGGTGAAAGCTCCAGGTCAGATCCATGTCCTCGGCCAGCGT
>JANOTM010000055.1:0-1549 GCA_031416355.1 Gammaproteobacteria bacterium | reverse complement strand
TACGCCGGAATGACGACGGCATGCTTGCTCACCCGCATTGGCCTCGCGCCTGAAAAACCGGCTATACCATTCCACCGTTGATTGAAATCACCTGGCCGGAAATATACTCGGCCTTGGGCGACACCAGAAAACTCACCAAATAGGCGACTTCGTCGGCGCTGCCGGCGCGTTTCATGGGCACCATGGCGGCGATCTGTTCGGCGCTGAATACCGTCTCGGTCATGGCGGATTGTATGATGCCCGGGGCCACGACGTTGACGGTGACGCCACGCGATGAGACTTCCAGAGCGAGGGATTTAGACGCGCCGTGCAAGCCGGCCTTGGCGGCCGCGTAATTGGCTTGACCGCGGTTGCCCATGACAGCGGCAATGGATGACACACTGATCACGCGCCCCCAGCGCGTACGCAGCATGGGCAACAGCAAGGGCTGCGTGACGTTGAAAAAACCATGTAGCGATACCTCCACCACGCGCGACCACTGTTGCAGACTCATACCCGCGAGTGGGGCATCATCGTGGATACCAGCGTTGTTCACTACTACCTGGATAGGACCTGCGGCGAGCAATTTTTCCAGGGCTGCGCCACACGCGTCGCCATCCGCCACATCGAATACCACCGTTTCCGCTGAACCCCCGGCGACACGTATCGCGTCGGCCACCAACTCGGCGCGTTCCGGATTGCCGTGGGCATGGACGATCACATGCAGGCCGTCGCGCGCCAGCTGCGCGGCGATGGCGGCACCTATGCCGCCGCTGGCGCCTGTTACCAGTGCGCGCTTCATGCCAACGTCTCCAATAATTTCACCACTATCCGCCCCGACATAAGCGCATCATCGTCCGCCTTGATATCAAATTCATAGATAAAACCGGTCTCGTCCCCGGACAATCGCAGCGCATGGATGTGCAGCTCGCCGTCCACATCGTCCAGCCTAGTGACCGCCAACCGCAGGTCGCGTACCGCGGCGAGCATACCCAAGGCTGGCTTCACCGCGGCACTGGCAGCGCGCAGACCGGCGTGCACCGCCATGGCTTGGGCCGCATATTCAATACCGCATACCGCGGGCAAACGATCGCGGCTGCGCAAAGGATTGTCCGCGTCCCTATGGCTGGTGGCAAGACAATGTATACCGGTTTCATCCCAATCCTGCACGCGCTCCAGCAGACACATGCGGCCGGCGTGGGGAATACGGGCGCAGATCTCGTCTTTGTTCATGCCGGCAGCTCCAGGGTCACGCCCAACAAGCGTGTACCCACATACGGCAACACGATGGTCGTAGCACGGTGCTGCGCCAGCGCGCTCAACAAAGGCAGGGCGCGCGCCGCGGGGTTACCCAGGCGCAGGGCCTCTAGAGCAGGATCCACCAACACACTGGGTATCGCGTCTGGAGGAAAGATAGCAAGACTGATCTTCATAAGACTGTGCGCTGAGGCCTGCGCCGACAAGACCAGGGCCACACCGAAACTCGCCGCCATGGGGCGCACACTATTAAGAGGCTCGGGCAAAGGGGTATCGTGCGCCACCAGCACTACATCCTGACGTTCCGTGATCA
>JANOTM010000054.1:0-5861 GCA_031416355.1 Gammaproteobacteria bacterium | reverse complement strand
CCGGACTTGGCGCCGTAGTCCCACGGCATCCAGCCGGCGTAGATGGACCAACAGACCTTGAAGCTATCTTGGGCGTAACTGGAAACGGAAAACAACGCTAAGCACACGAACAGCAGGGCGGGACGTAGGCGTGACATGGTTTGCTCCTTACGCGGTGACACGGTTTATATAAGGCACACGGGAGAAATCAACGGCTCGATGTCTGTTGAGTCTCCCGGGCTTTTGTCCCGCCGTGTAACCTGACACCCGTATCGGGTGGGTAAGGTCGATGGCTCTTGGACCAGTCGCTCGACGGAGCCGGAACCCTAGCCATCCATTTAATCGATTTTACAGCGGCTCCTTCCGCAGCCTTTGCTTCCTCATCGTGCATTTTTTCTTCTGTAATGCACGGACTATGCCAGGGAAAAAAGCGCATATATTGGTTAAGTAGAAAATATATTCGCACTGGTTTAGTGCGTTTTAGCCCTAGCACATGCCAAGATGGTGCAATCTGATATGGATAACTCAATATCCTGTCATTCCCGCGCAAGCGGGAATCCAGCGGTTTTTGCAGGCCCTCTGGATTCCCGCTTGCGCGGGAATGACAAAGTCTGATGATTGCCCTTGATTACTGAGGAGGCCATTAAATAGTGCACACCGCCTGCTACACAGTCCCTTCTCCCTCCGGGAGAAGGGACTGGATGAGGGCCGGTTTTGCCGTGGTTTGTACTCACCCCGGCCCTCTCCCGGAGGGTGCGGGGGAAAAGCGGTACGCACTATTTAGCGGCCGGGTCAGTAAGTGTGAGTGCTGAAAATGCAAAGCCAGAATTTTACTTTCCTCTTTTCTCTGCCTTCCCAAAACCTTGCTTTCCGCTGGCGTGTTCGTGTTTACTGACGCGACGCAGGTTTCCGTACCCCTAGAGCGAGAATGTTAATGAAAAAAGAAGAATGGCACGATCTAGGTGCAGTCGAGCAATATCAAGGCGCACCCATGACCGAGGTCAAACTGGACCGTCGGGTGCTGGCGGTGTCGTGGCAGGATGGCCAATTCGGCGCCATCTCCGGCACCTGCAATCACGCCGGCGGTCCCCTGGGGCAAGGCGCCCTGGCCGGCGAATACGTGGTGTGTCCATGGCATCATTGGAAATTCCATCGCCGCACCGGACTGGGCGAACCCGGTTATGAGGCCGACGCCGTACCCAGTCATGGAGTGAAGGTGGAAGGCGGCCATCTGTTTGTGACTTTGGCACCGGTGACACCGCGTACCAAGGGGCCCCATCCTCCCCATGCCCTGGCGCGTCCCGTTAAACGCCTGGAGGGGCCTATACGTGTGGCGGGCATTTCCACCACCGCCATGGATAACGATTATCCCCGCTATTCCACCTCCGAAGCCCTGTTACAGACCGCACTGGAACATGCGACCACGACTTTAGGTTGCGAGACCCGGCTGCTGCGTTTGCGCGAGCTGCAGTTTCGCCACTGCGAAGGGTATTATTCCAAGAGCGCCCAGGCCTGCACCTGGCCGTGCTCTATTACTCAAATGGACCCGAAAGACCAAATGGAGCAGGTGTACGAGGCCATGGTGCATTGGGCGGATGTGGTGCTGGTGGCCACGCCTATCCGGTGGGGTGCGTCGAGCTCGCTCTATTATAAGATGGTCGAGCGGCTCAATTGCGTGCAGAATCAAATTATCCTGCGCGATAGCGTGCTTATACGCAACAAGGTGGCCGGGTTCATCATCATGGGCGGTCAGGACAATGTGCAGGATGTGGCCGGACATCTGCTAGGATTTTTTTCCGAGCTGGGGTACACCTTCCCCAAGTTTCCCTATATTGCCCACACCCGCGGCTGGTCGGCGGAGGACATGGAGAACAATGTGATGCAGGTGCAGCACAGCGAACAACTGCGGTGCGGCGCGCGCGAGCTGGTTCATCGCCAGGTAGATCTCGCGCGGATACTGCTCGCGCACGTCGTAGCGGAACCCAAGATCGAGCGCGCCGGGCGCAAGGCACAACACTTGGAGGCAGAGGAAAGAGAATAGAGGCAGAGGAAAGAGAAAAGATACAAGAGAAAAGTAAACCTCTCTTTTCTTTGCCTCTGAGTTCCTCTTTTCTCTTGTATCTTTTCTCTTTCCTCTGCTTTTAGGAGAAGAAATGAAAAAACCCATTACCGCGCTGAAAAGAAACCGCCGTTCTCACACCTCGGTATTCGCAACGCTGCGCCGGATTATGCGGCTGGCGTCGTTGGCCAATCAGCCGCACGCGGCCCCGGTGGATGAGTTGCTGGAGATGCATGTGGCGCAGCGGCGCACGTTCCTGAAGGCCGGTGTCGGTGCCGGTGTTTGGGCCACCGCCGGACTCATGGGTAGTGGATGGTTGACTGCTTGCAGCACCCCGCGGCGTAGTGGCCCGCGGGTGGTGATCGTGGGCGCGGGCATCGCCGGATTGAACGCGGCCTACGTGCTTAAAAAAGCCGGTGTGCGCGCCGACCTCTACGAGGCCAGCAACCGCAGTGGCGGTCGCATGCTCAGCGCCAGGGATTTACTGGCGCCGGGACTGGTGACGGAATTGGGGGGAGAGTTTATCGACAGCAGCCACGCGGACATCTTGGGGCTGGCGCAAGAGTTCGGCCTGCCCTTGCTGGACCGTCAAGCCGATAGCGAGGCGAATTTACGCACCGCCTATTTCTTCGGCGGCCGGCATTACAGCGAACGCCAAGTGGTAGAGGCATTTCGTCCACTGGCGGTGCGCATCAGTAAGGACGCCGCCACCTTAGGCGAGGTGATCGATTATAGAAATCCTGGCAATGCCGCTGCCCTGGACAAACTATCCCTGGGCGAATATCTAGACAGAATACGCGCTCGCGGCTGGATGCGGGAATTTTTGAAAGTCGCCTATATCACGGAATATGGCCTGGATGAAGGCGAGCAATCGGCGCTGAATCTTATTACCATGATTTCCACCGATGTGTCCGCGGGAAAAATGCAGGTGTTCGGCGACAGCGACGAGCGTTATAAAATCAGCGGCGGCAACGGCTTGATCACCGAGCATCTAACGCAACGCCTGGATGGCCAGTTACACTTCGGCCAGCGTCTAGAGGCTATACGTCGCCACGGTGCGGGTTATGTATTGAGTTTCCAGACGCCGAATCAATCGGTACGGGACGTGCGTGCAGATTTCGTGCTACTGACGCTGCCGTTTTCCGTGCTACGCGATGTGCGCATGACGTTAGATCTCCCAAACTATAAGATCAAAGCGATCCAAGAGTTGGGTTATGGCACCAATGCCAAAATTTTGTTAGGCACGACCCAACGTATCTGGCGCAAGCAGGCATATACCGGCGAAACATTCAGCGATCAACCCTTTCAGTTCGCCTGGGACAATAGCCAAAGGCAGGCGGGTGTGGCCGGGGGCTTGACGCTTTTTTCCGGTGGCAAGGCCGGCGTGGAAGTGGGTCTAGGCACTCCGGAACAACAAGCCCATCGTTTAATGGTGGGCATGGAACGGGTGTTCCCCGGCGTGGGCGCGACGCGCAATGCCAAGGTGGCGCGCTACCACTGGCCCAGCGCCCCTTATAGTAAAGGCAGCTACGCCTGCTATCGGCCCGGCCAATGGACCACCATCGCCGGCGCGGAATTCGAGCCGGTAGGCAATCTGTATTTCGCCGGCGAGCACTGCAGTACCGATTTCCAGGGCTTCATGAACGGCGGCGCAGAAACCGGTCGGCGCGCCGCGCAGGCGCTGTTGGCGGTAGTGGGTAAGATGCGCGTGGCCGTTGCTTAGGACATGTTCGGGGTGCGAGGCTAGGTTAAAACATAGCGACATATATAACACCTGATTTGTATCTTGTAGGGCGAGGCGGAGTTTTCACGAATACACTTAACGTGTGTTCGTGCCGCCGAACGGGTGCAACGGGTTTTGTTGCACCCTGGGCTGGAAGCATCGCCCACCAGCCTGCGCTGACCGCAACCATGTGTGGTGGGTGATGCCCACCCTACACCTACTATATTAAAACAGTCCCAGGCGCGGAGAGAACTCCACGCCTGGGTTACTTATCAACGCGATACAAGCTTCTCAACTATTAGTCCGAGACTTTAATCTGTCCGCGGAGTTCGCCCGGCCCAAATTTGCTGGTATGGATGTTGGCGTAGGTGACGCCGGCGCGGAGCGCCGCTACCAACTTAGCGAATTCACCCGGTGCGATGCCTTGTGCGCTGGGGCCTACCACGCTGCTTGCTTGTATGATCCCCGTGACGGTACCCGCGGTGACTGGGCAGGCGGGGGTGCCGGCCGGCGGACTCGGCAAGTTGGAGCACAAGAAGGCACTGACACCGCCGTTCACGCCGGTCTGAGCGACGTGTATGTGCGCCTGCAGCGCATTACCTTCCAATCCACTGTAAGTCAATTGGTAAGTGATGACGTTGTTCACCGCATCGATCTCGGCGATAAAACGCCCGCTACCGGTGGACGATAAGGCCGGTACGCTAGCGTAGCCGCTGAGCGTCGCCTTAAGCGAATCGGCGGACGCCAGGGCCGGTGCCAAGCTGCCTATAAGACCACAGGCGACGCATAGAGTGTTGATTCCTTTTTTTAACATGATTTATCTCCAAAACTTTATAGTGGGGTTGTGATCGGCAAACGCGCGCATGCGCATAAGCGACGCGATCACGGCCGTCGCTTACGCTACATAAACAGTTGTGGCGCGGGGTTTATTCCCACCGCTTGTCGGCGAAAACGACCAAGACCATGCCATGGGCCGTATTTTGAATATCCGTGCGGCCACAGACCGCACCCGTGAAAACTTCCATTAGCCACGGGGCCGGTGTAGGCTGGCGCGCCGAAATCCATTACCTCTCAAGGAATCTCACAGCGCATGAGTTATCAGATGCAGATCTATGAGGTTCTGGCACAAACCGCCGTTCTCATTGGCTGTGGCATCGCATGGCGTCATATGCGGCCCTTCGGTATCGATATCGGCGACACCCGCCGGGTGCTGTCCAACGTGGTGTATGGCCTGTTGCTGCCGGCCCTGGTCCTGAAGGTGCTGTGGCGCGTCCCCCTGGGACTGGATGTGGTCAAGGTGTCGTTCGTCGCGTTCTCTACCATCAGCGTCGCCCTGTTGCTGGCCTGGGCTTGGTATCGATGGCAGGGCGGTGAGCAGCGCGCCATAGGCGCCCTGATCCTGGCGTCGGCGTTTGGTAACGTGACCTATCTCGGCCTGCCGGTCCTGGTGAGCATATTCGGGCCGGACATGGAGCACGTGGCGCTGGAATATGACTTCTTCGCCTCCACGCCCTTGTTGCTGACCGTGGGTGTGTTGCTGGCGCGCCATTATGGCGGCATGGACAAAGACGAGAACCTGCTCGCTACCCTTCTTAGAGTCCCGCCTCTGATCGCCGCCCTGGCGGCCGTGGGCCTGAACATCTCCGGTGTGCCGCTGCATCCTTGGCTAGGCGGCGTACTGGACAAACTGGCCGCAGGGGTGATTCCGCTGATGCTGCTAGTAGTAGGCATGGGCCTGGAATGGAAGCGCGGTTGGGCCCGCCGGCTGCGGGTGTTAATACCGGCCCTGGTCATACAAATGCTACTCATGCCCCTGATAGCCTGGGGCCTGGCCTTAGGCGTGGGCCTGCACGGCGATATACTCACCGCCGTGGTACTGGAGGCGGCCATGCCGTGCATGTTGCTAGGCATAGTCATCTGCGAGCGCTACCGCTTGGACGCGCCCCTGTATGCCGAGGCGGTGACCGTGTCCACGGCGCTATCGGTGTTGACGCTGCCTTTGTGGTATTACTGGCTGGTCTGATCGGGTATTGGCCTTTATCACATCCTGGCTTAAAAATGGGACTGCCAGTGTCCCCGATAATTCGTCATTCCCGCGAA
>JANOTM010000053.1:0-11980 GCA_031416355.1 Gammaproteobacteria bacterium | reverse complement strand
CCTGCGTTTCCAGTACTTCCGCCATCCCTGGCGGTCACCCACCCAACCAAGGCGTGAAAAATATTTTTGCGATGGCTGCCTATCATGGTTGCTTACGCAAATAACCGACGAGGTGCGCCAGATTTTCTTTGTTTTCCGCGGCACGGATATCGATGGCGACGCTACGCAGATCCGTCTGCGGCAAGGTAGACACTTGTTCGCGCCAGTACCACTCGCGGCCATAGGCCTCGGTCACGCCGCTGGTGGTATCGGCGGCCGGCCAGTCGCGTTGCAATTGGTGCAGGGTAAGACGGTCCTGGGCCAGCCACATGGCCTGGGTACGGTCACGCAGGGCGACGGTGGTGTGCACCGACTGGGACACCACGCCCAATATCGCCGCCATGGCGATGGCCAGCACCGCCAGCGCCACCAGGACCTCCGCCAGGGTGAATCCGCCCTGGGTCGGTCTAGACATTGGGCTGGGAGACTTTGATCGTGCCATCCAGTGCGCCCTCCACCTGCCAGCGCGCCTCGCCTAGTCCTAGGATAATGACAAACGCTTGGGGTAGCTCGCCGGTGGGATACAGCAGAATGCGCGCGCCGTCTTCGACCGCGGCCCCATCCAGCGTCATGGACAGGATAGTCATAGGTTCCGGCAGCTCCCGTGCCCGCAACATGACATCGCGGGTCAGGGCGACGAATTTATTTTTTTCATTCAACCCCTGAAACTCATAGCCGTGGGTCTCGATCGCCAGGGCCAATACCCGTCCTTGCAATATCGCTTCCTGCTGCGCGGTGAGTAGCAGCGCCGCCAGGCGATTTGTTTCCTGACGCACCGCACGACCGTCATTGCCTCCTAGTTTTAGCCCGACCATGCCGAGGACGATGACCATGAGCAACACGACTACCAGCACTTCGATGAGGGTGAAACCGCGGGCGTGCAGGGTGATGCGACGACGGCATGGATGCCGGAGGTAGAGCAATGCAGGGAGCAATTGCCGAGGTGTTAGCATCGTACGCCGTTCTGTTGGGAGCTTACATGCCATCAGGAATGCCATCAGGACCTTCTCTCTACCTAAACTTAGAGCCCCTTCTCCCTTCGGGAGAAGGATGGGATGAGGGGCGGACTTGCAGGCTCCCCTTCACCCTATTGATCCGGCCAGATGATATTTGAAGTCCGTTCGCCCTGAGCTTGGCCTGTCCTGAGCTTGACGAAGGGTCGAAGGGTGCATGGGCTTCGACAGGCTCAGCCCGAACGGGGTTGATACTTCACCGTGCCGAATCAATAACCCTCCTTGGGGGAGAGGGAACAGTAGCGCGCGGGACAAAGGCTCGCTTCCATGGCTCGCGCAGCACTACGCTACTTGCCGAGGTCCCAAGAGCCGATGTCGGCATCATAACCTTCACCACCCGGTTGGCCGTCGCGTCCATACGTAAATATATCGATATCGCCTTGCACGCCCGGACTGATGTATTGATAGTCCTTACCCCACGGATCTTTGGGAAGGCGGTCAAGATAGCCGCCGGATTTCCAGTTGCGCGGAATAACACCAACGTCGGGTTTTTGTACCAGCGACGATAGGCCCTGCTCGGTGCTGGGATAGACACCATTATCCAGACGATAGAGATTGAACGCGCTCTCGATGGCGCGTATGTCGTTTCTCGCCGCCACCTGCCGCGCCTGATCCGGGCGGTCCATGATGCGCGGCACGATGAGCGCCGCCAGGATGGTCAGTATGGTGATGACCACCAAGACTTCGATCAGGGTAAAACCGCGCGCATTCTTAAACATGACTTGTCCTCATTTGACTAATTGGTTCATTTCGATAATCGGCAGCATGATGGCGAGCACAATAAATAATACGATGCCGCCCATCACCAGTATCAGCACCGGCTCGAGCAGGGCCGTGAGCGCCGCCACCCAGGTTTCCAGTTCGCGCGTCTGCGCCTCGGATGCGCGCATCAGCATCGAGTCCAGGCGGCCGCTGGCCTCGCCGCTGGCAATTAAATGGATCACCAGGGGCGGAAATAGTTTCGGCTTGGCCAGGGCGCGCGACAGACTCTTGCCTTCGCGCACCTGTTTCAGGGCGTCGTCCACCGCGGCACGCATGGGCAGGTTGGTCACCAAGGGCACCGCCGACTGCAGCGCGTTTAAAAGCGGTATGCCGCTGGCGGTAAGTATGCCTAAGGTGCTGGTGAGGCGGGCGGCATTGATGCCGCGCACCAGGCGCCCGAAGAGCGGTATCTTCAACACCGTATGATGCCAGCGCAGACGCAGGTGCGGCTGCTTGAGGGCCATGCGCACACCGAAAAAAATCGCCACGCCCCCCACCAGCCACCCTATCCCCACGGCACGCACAAAATCGCTGATGGTGATGAGGATCACCGTGGGCAGCGGCAAGGCCTGTCCGGTATTCACGAACACCCGCGTCACTTGCGGCACCACGTACACTAAAAGAAAACTCACCACGCTAACCGCCACCAGGGTCACCAGTGCCGGATAGATGAACGCCAAGGTGACTTTGTTCTGCAAGGCCTGGCGGTTTTCGGTGTAGTCGGCCAGTCGTTCCAGCACGTCGTCCAAACGGCCGGACTGCTCGCCCGCATCCACCAAGTTGCGATAGATGGGGGGAAAGGCGTCGGGAAAATCCTGCATGCTGCGCGCCAGGGACTGGCCTTCGAGTACGCGCCCACGCACCGCCGCCAGCACGCTGCGGGTGCGCGCCGACTCGGACTGTTCGATGAGGGCGTTGAGACACTCCTCGATGGTGAGCCCGGCATGCACCAAGGTAGCAAATTGGCGTGTCAGCAAGGCCAGTTCGCTGCCAGAAATACGCGCGCGCCGGAACGAGGTGGCGCGGCTCTTTTGGCCGGCGACACCCTTATCATTGGAATGTAGGGGATCCACCCGCAGCGGCACCAGCCCGCGCTCCCGCAAGGCGGCGCGTACCTGGCGTTCGGCATCGCCCTCGAGCACGCCTTTGACCGCCCGCCCTTGGGCATCCAGTGCCTGATATTCGTAGGCCGCCATTAACTCGTCTCGCGCGACACGCGCAATACCTCTTCCAGGCTAGTATCGCCCTCGCACACCCAGCGCAGGCCGTCCTGGCGCAGACTCTGCATGCCGCGGGCACGGGCGTGTTCGCGCAAGCGGCCTTCGGAGGCGCCGTCGTGTATGAGTCCGCGCAGGGCATCGTCCACCTGAAGCAACTCATAAATGCCGCTGCGACCCTGATAACCCGTTTGACTACAGACGGCGCAACCACCTGGGACGTTGATAGTGATTGCCTCGGCCTGTTGCGGCGTCAACTCCAGCAACTGCGCCTCGGTGGCGTCGGGCACGTGGGCCTGGCGACATTGCGGACATAGCTTACGCACCAAGCGTTGTGCCAATACACCCAGCAGGCTGGATGCCACCAGGAATGGCTCCACGCCCATATCCACCAAGCGCGTCACCGCACCCACGGCATCATTGGTGTGCAGGGTGGCCAGCACTAAATGTCCGGTGAGACTCGCCTGCACCGCGATTTGCGCGGTCTCCAGATCGCGAATTTCACCGATCATGATGATGTCCGGATCTTGGCGCAGTATGGCGCGCAGGGCGCGGGCGAAAGTGAGTTCGATCTTGGCATTCACCTGGGTCTGGCCGACACCGTCCAGGTCGTACTCGATGGGGTCTTCCACGGTCACGATGTTGTAGCGCTTGGCATCCAGCTGGGATAGGGCGGCATACAGCGTGGTGGTCTTGCCGGAGCCGGTGGGTCCGGTCACCAATATAATGCCATGCGGTTGATGGATGAGATGATCCAGCGACTTGAGGGTCGGCGGGTTCATGCCCAGCCCCACCAGGTTTAAACGCCCGGCCTGCTTGTCCAACAGACGCATGACCACGCGCTCGCCGTGACCAGTGGGCAAGGTGGACACACGCACGTCCACCGGGCGACCCGCCAGGCGCAAAGTGATGCGCCCATCCTGAGGCAGGCGTTTTTCCGCGATATCCAGACGCGCCATGATCTTGATGCGGGACGCGATCACACCGTGCAACACCTGCTGCGGCTCGACGATGTCACGCAATATGCCGTCCAAGCGAAAGCGCACCACCGAGCGCGTCTCGAACGGTTCGATATGGATATCGGACACGCCCTCGCGCACCGCCTGGGTCAGCAGGGCGTTGATCAAACGCACGATGGGGGCGTCGTCCTCGCTCTCCAGCAGGTCCGCGGCCTTGGGCAGATTCTGGGTGAGCTCGGCCAAATCCATGTCGTCGCCCAAGTCGCCCACGATCTGCATGGCGTGGTTCATGCCGCGCTCATAAGCGCGATTGAGCGCCGATTCGAAATCCGCCGGACTGAGTTCACAAATTTGTATCGGCTGCCCCAGCACGCGCCGCAATTCCGCCAGCGCCGCACTCGATACCCCGGGGCGCACCCATACTTCCATAGCGTCTTGCCCCTGGCGCGCACTGATCACGCCATGGCGCTTGGCAAAGTGATAGGGAAGACGCTGGGTGGTCTCGGGATCAAGGCTTTGCAGTTCCGGGGTGGCCATGGAGCAACCTATTGTGGCGCCGCGTTGGAACCCGGGCTTTCTGCTGCGGGTGATTCGACCGCAGGAGGCAGGTCCGCCGGTGGGTTCTGGGGTTTCAGTTCACCGGTCGCATCAGCATCTTGATCGTTTTTCTTGGTCTCTACTTCTTGCTCTGGGGGCTTGGGCGCCGGCATGACCGGTTTGAAGCGCTGCATAAGTTTGGCGCGCTCGCCGCGATTACTACGCGCATCGGCACCTATAGTCTCGTAGCGGTCGGCGGTGACGCGATAGGTATCGCTGGCACTGCGTATAATCACCGGGCGCAGGAATATCATCAGATTGGTCTTACCCTTCGACCGGCTGCGGTATTTAAATAATTCGCCGATAACCGGGATGCTACCGAGCAAGGGCACTTGCGAAACGCTGTCGGTGGTCTTGTCCTCTATGAGCCCGCCCAGGACCATGGTATCGCCATCGTCGATGATCACCGTGGTATCCAAGGACCGTTTATTCGTAATAAGATCGGAGGCCTTCTGGGCGGAAGGCGCGACGCTGGACATCTCCTGCGCAATGACCAGCTTCACCCCACCGCCTTCGGAGATCTGCGGCTTGATCTTGAGGGTGAGGCCGACGTCCTTGCGTTCGAGGGTCTGAAACGGATTGACCGCCGCGCCAGTGCCGGTACCGGCGCCCTGAGCGAAGCTGCCGGTCAAAAACGGCACGTTCTGGCCGACCACGATCTTGGCCTCGGCATTGTCCAGCATGATCATATTAGGTGTGGAAAGAATATTGGCCTTGGCATCGGATTCTAGGGCGCGCGCCAGTGCGCCCAATCCGCGCGTTTTTGTCCCGTCCGGCAAGGTGAACTCACGACCGAGGTACCCCAGGGAGAGACCGTCGGCACCGACCAGATTCTGACCCCTACCCACCATGGCTTCAAGAATGCCTGCTTTGGAGGCGGCCGGGAAATTCTGCACGCCCACCAGGACACCGCTATCGTTTCCAGTACCACTGCGACCTGGTGCCCCAGCCGCCCATTGTATGCCGAACTGCAGGGCACGATCGGTAGTCACCTCGACGATCAAGGCCTCCACGTACACCTGGGCACGGCGCTGATCCAGCTTCTCGATGACCCCGCGCAGATTATTGTAGGCGGAGTCGTTGGCGCTGATGATCAAGGCATTGGACGTTTCGTCCGCCTGGATCAAAGACGCATCTGCACCTTTGGCCGCAGCACCCGGTAGTCCGGGCAGGCCCTGCGTGGCCCCGGCGGCACGCGATTCACCGGCCACCAAGCCGCGTAACACCTCGGCCAGCTTTTTGGCTTCGGCATTGCGCAGGTACACCACATGGGTTTGGCCGCCGGCTTTTGCCGGCACGTCGAGCTTAGCCACTAAAGAACGGAGTTCGGCGATGCGCCCAGGATTGTCAGCGCGCACCAGCAGACTATTGGTGCGCATATCGGGTATCACCACGAGCCGGTTGTCCGCACCGCCGCCTTGGCCGGGTATGGGCTGCTGGCCGGGTTGACCGGTGACTTGCGCGCCTTCGGCGAATCGTCCCACCAGTTGCGCCATGTCCATCACCGAGGCATGTTCAATAGGAATAACGGTGATTTCAGTACCACCGGGTTGATCGATTTTCTGTATGACCTTGAGGATATTGCGGATGCTGGCGGTGGTGTCGGTAATCACAAGCACATTGCCGGGTGCATACACCGACAGCAGGGCCGTGGGTGACATGAGGGGCCGCAGCATCGGTACCAATTGGGGCGCCGATGCATGCTGCACCGCGATCACATGGGTGGACCACTGATCGCTATTGCGCGCGCTAGAGCCGCTGGTGACCCCGGTACTGAGTTTGGCCTCGGCCTCCGGCACCACTTTTACTATGCCACCCGGGCCTTCTACCGCGGTAAATCCTTGGGCCTTAAGGGCAGAGATAAAAATCTCATACGCCGCCGCCTTGCCCACCGGTTTGGCGGAGATGATGGTGATCTTGCCTTTCACCCGCGGATCGAGAAGAAAATTGCGGTTGGTAATCTGGGACACGGTTTTGACCACCGCTTGTATATCCGCGTCCTGGAAATTGAACAACATTTCGCCAGCACGCAAGGGCGCGGCCGGAGGCGTGGGAGTGCCGCCCTGGGCCATGGGTGCCGCGGGTACTGGCGGCCGGCTAACCGGCTGTTGCTCTGGCAGTGGCGGTGGCGGGGGTTGTTGCGACAGAAAATCGGGATCTTCATCGGGCATGGGCTGGGCCTCCGCCCCCAACGGGTTCTGTATCGGCACCATCTCTACGGCGTAGGCGCAGCTAACGTAAGGCAGGAGTAATAGACCCGCAAGCGTATGGAGAAATTTCTTTTTCATTAGGCGTATTTGCATCATTATTGAAGATTATAGGTCAGGTGTTCCGACTGGCCACCCCGGATCACTTCCACCCGAATATCGCGCTGAGTGCTCGCGGCCTGGTAGGCCTTCATGGCATCATCCACGGTATTAACCGGTTTTCCGTTGACAGAGCGTATGACATCGCCCACCCGCAAACCGAGCTTTTCATACAGGCTGCTCGGTTGAATCTCGCGTACTAAAAATCCGCCACCGGCATTGGGCACCATGAGGGCCTGGCTAAAAAGTTCCTGGGGCCGGCGCAATTGCTCGGTGACCATTTCCCGTGGCAGTGCAAATTGGTTGGGCGCCGTTTGCTGAATACCGGCTTGCGGTGGCGGTGCCACACCGATCACATCCGGCAGGCCTTTCGCCATACCTTCCAGCATCAGACTTTCGCTGACCCCGCCGCGTATCAATATTGCCCGGTCTGGATACACGGCCTGGAGCACGGCCCCGCTGATGATTTCTTGTCCTATGGCAAACGGTTCTTGCGGCTGACCATTCACGCTAATGAGAGCATAACTCGCACCACCCGCCGCTACCACCCCGGTGAGCACCAGATTTAAACTGCTCAGAGGGATGCTCTCTATGGATAGTCCTTGCTGACTTACCGGCGCCTGCCCAAACAAATGCGCCGCCAACAGGGTTTGGGGATTAAAAGAAACCGTGGCGACCGGAGCCATACTCGGACTATTGGGTATCACCTGGGGCACGTTGGGTTTAAATAAAACCCACGTCCAGCTGGCCAGCCCGCCCACCAACAGCAGCAAGGCGCCGAGATTCACCACCATAGGGAACCAGCGCGTGGACAAAAGCTCCTGGGCACGCTGCAACACGTTCGCCAGCACATCCCCGCCCGAGGCGCCCTGTCCGGAAACCATCATAGTCATGGCGGCATTATATCCAGCACACTGCAAAAAGACTAACTTCTTGAAACTACTTTAACTTTCACATAGATCGTGGTTTTGGGAGCAGACCTAGGAACCCATGCGAGGTTCCATTCCGAGCTCCCGATGGCGGGTGTTGGGCTACCGACGGTGCGCTGGCGTTCGCAACCTACATCGCTCCGGCCTTCCTCCCCAAGAATAAACCAGATAGAATCCGCCCCCTGCCTCCGTCATCGTCTACCAACCGGACAACGGTGGTCAGTTTTTATGGGGCGGTAGCTCAGCTGGGAGAGCGCTGCGTTCGCAATGCAGAGGTCGGGAGTTCGATCCTCCTCCGCTCCACCATCCCCGAATGGCCGGAATTACCGGCCATCTATATTCAAGTTCAAGGTTCTCCCTGCGCAGTTTTCCGCTAGAATAACTGCACTATGCCCCGGTAGCTCAGTGGATAGAGCAGCCGCCTCCTAAGCGGCAGGTCGCACGTTCGATTCGTGTTCGGGGCACCATACAATAATTTACCGCGGCGAACTGTCTTGCTCGATATAGTCAACTTAAGCTGTGCCCGCGGAGACCGCCCCTTGTTTCAGGGCTTGAGCTTCTCTTTGCGGGCGGGGGAATTCCTGCATATTCAAGGCGCCAATGGCAGTGGCAAGACGACCCTGCTGCGCACCCTGTGCGGCCTGTCCATGCCAGTAGAAGGTGAAATTCGCTGGCACGGTTCGGCGATCAACGCACTCCAGGAAGACTACCGCCGTGCGCTTTGCTATGTGGGGCATCACAACGGCATACAGGGGGAATTCACTACGGCGGAAAATTTGACCCTATATCATGGCCTTGCGGGCGATACCGGGGGCATCCCTATCCCAGAAGTATTGGCACAGCTAGGATTGGCTGCAGTGCCCCACCTCCCTACTAAATTGCTTTCTCAAGGCCAGAAACGACGGCTGGCCTTGGCGCGCTTCCTGATTGCACACAAACCCTTGTGGATTATGGACGAGCCCATTACTGCCTTGGATGTGCGTTCCGCGACCTTAATGAACGCTATCTTTGCTGCCCACCTGGATCGAGGTGGACTCATAGTCCTCACGTCGCACCAGGCAGTGAATCTAGTGACCCACCCTGTACGCACCCTTAGTCTCGACGCCTGATGTCTCACCATCTTATTACCGCAGGCATCAGCGTCTTACAGCGCGACCTCACGCTGGCCATGCGCAAGCCGGCGGAAATGGCCACGCCGCTGATTTTTTTTAGCATCGTCATCAGTCTGTTTCCCCTGGGCGTGGGGCCGGAACCCGGGCTATTACGCGCCCTAGCGCCAGGCGTATTATGGGTGGCAGCCCTCCTGGCCAGTATGTTGTCCCTGGGCCGGCTGTTCGCCAGCGACCATGCCGATGGTACATTGGAGCAAATGGTTTTAAGCCCGCACCCCCTGGCCGCAGCCATTATCCTGCCTAAAATTCTTGCCCATTGGCTCACCAGTGGCCTGCCTTTAATCCTATTGAGCCCAGTGCTGGCAGTTCAACTACAATTGCCGGCGGCGGCCATGCCGACCCTGGCAATAGCCTTATTATTAGGCACACCGGTCTTGAGCCTCATTGGAAGCGTGGGTGCCGCCCTGACTCTGGGCCTGCGCGGCGGCGGGGTGCTGGTGTCCCTGTTGGTGCTGCCGTTGTATACTCCAGTGCTGATTTTTGGCGCCGGTGCGGTGACGGCAAGCGCGGCCGGTCTGAATACGGAGGCCTATCTGTCCTTATTAGGTGCTTTTTTGATATTAACCCTGGGCTTTGTCCCGTGGGCAACTGCCGCCGCCCTGCGTATCTCTTTGGACTGATCCATGAGCTTACTAACATATAAATATGCCTCACCCCGGCATTTCTACCACCTGGCCGGTCGCCTCATCCCGTGGCTGGCTGGCCTGACCGGTGTTCTATTGGCGGTGGGTATTTACTTTGGCCTGTTCGTGGCCCCGGCGGATTATCAGCAAGGCGAAAGCTACCGTATTATGTTTGTGCACGTGCCCGCGGCCTGGATGTCCATGTTCGTTTATATGATGCTGGCGGGCGCGGGCGCCGTGGGCCTGGTGTGGAATATTAAACTGGCCGACATGATGGCCACGGCCAGCGCCCCCATAGGCGCTTCCTTTACCTTTTTGGCTCTAGTAACCGGCTCGCTCTGGGGCAAACCCATGTGGGGGACCTGGTGGGTATGGGACGCGCGTCTAACGTCGGAGCTGCTCTTGTTCTTTTTGTATGTGGGATTCATGGCCTTGCAAGCGGCCATCGACGACCCGCGGCGTAGCGCCCGCGCCGGCGCGGTGCTCGCCCTGGTGGGCGTGGTCAATATCCCGGTGATCCATTTTTCGGTACAGTGGTGGAACACCCTGCATCAACCGGCGTCCATAAGCAGTATCAGCAAGGTCGGCGCCCCGGCGATACACCCGAGCATGCTGTATCCGTTGCTAATCATGGCCCTGGGCTTTACCGTGTTTTATTTCACTATAGCGCTCATGCGTATGCGCGCCGAGATCGTGCTGCGCGAACGCCACACCAGCTGGGTGGCGAATTTACTGGAGGCAAAATAGCATGAACTGGTCCGAATTTTTCGCCATGGGCGGATATGGTCTATATGTGTGGGGCGCGTACGGCTGCACCGCGCTGGTGCTAGCAATCAACGTAGTCAGCGCTGCGCGCAAACACGCGGCGGCATTAAAAATGCTGCGCGCGCATACGCGCCTGCAAGGGGCCGCGACGAAATGAAGGCACGACATAAAAAACTGATCTTGATCGTGGGCGGCGTCACGGTGCTCACCATCGCCGGCCTGCTCATCCTCAATGCCTTCCGTGACAACTTAGTGTTTTTCATCAGCCCCACCGAGGTCCTGGAAGGCAAGGCCCCGGCACGGGGTACGTTTCGCGTCGGGGGCCTGGTGGAAAAAGGCAGTGTCAAAAAAAGCGCCGATGGCTTGAAGGTGGATTTCACGGTCACCGATTTAAACAAGCGCATCGCCATACATTACGAAGGCATACTGCCGGACTTGTTTAAAGAGGGCCAAGGCATCGTCGCCCAGGGGCGCATGGGTAGCGACCAACGCTTTATCGCCGATGAGGTGCTGGCCAAGCACGATGAGAACTACATGCCGCCCGAAGTGGCCAAGAGCCTGAAACAGGCGCTGCCCGTGGAAACCCCGGCACCGGCGCAACCGCCCAGGCCGTCCGGTACGCGTCCCCAGCCCACGCCTTAATCCTTAAAGCCCCTGCGCCATGAAAAAATTTCTTATCCCCATCGGTCTGTTCGTATTACTCGGCTTCTTGTTGGGTTACGGCCTCAAGCTCGACCCAAGCAAGATCCCATCGCCCCTGGTCAACAAGCCCTTGCCGGCCTTCAGTTTACCTACGCTGGAGGATCCAAAAAAATTAATCACCAACGCTGACCTACGCGGCCGGGTAGTAATGATTAACGTGTGGGCCTCGTGGTGCGTGGCGTGCAAACAAGAACACCCTCTGCTCCTGGAACTGGCACAGCGCAAACAGATACCCATCATTGGATTGAATTACAAAGACAAGCCCGCCGATGCATTCAAGGTATTGGAAACCGAAGGCAACCCCTACGATACCATCATCGTGGACGCCAGCGGCCGCACCGGTATCGACTGGGGCGTATATGGCGTACCGGAAAGTTTTATTTTGGACAAGCAAGGGGTCATACGCTACAAACAGATCGGTCCTATTACGCCCGAGATATGGGAAAAAACCCTGTGGCCGCGGATTCAGGAGTTGTTGTAAGAGTCTCCAGCTAAAAACGTACTGTATGTATTGTGCGCGCTCCGCGCGGGCTTTAAAACCTAATTGCGGGCGCTCCGCCCCTGCACCCTGGGGTACTTTTCTTTGCTTGTGCAAAGAAAAGTACCCAAAAGAAAGCACACCCTATCGCTCGCCGGGCGAAAAACACGCCCGGTTCCCTGCGCTCCTCGCCCCACCGGGGCGCTGCGCAACTCGCATTGCCACTGTCGATGGCAATGCTCAGACAGTGCTCGCGAAATCCCCCCGGTGGGACTGCGGTGCTCGGCGAGCTCAAAGGGGGCTGGAAATCTACACCTATACCCCTCCGTGACACTACTTGGGTGTCAACGGCATGAAGACTTTAGAAAGGCTTTGATTAAGCGCTCACTGTTTATCTCGGGCTTGAGGTTTTTATAAG
>JANOTM010000052.1:0-4271 GCA_031416355.1 Gammaproteobacteria bacterium | reverse complement strand
CGAAATATTGACCGACATAGACATATCCAGTCCGGCGCGCTGCCATCCCTCGCAGTGACGCAAGGCGCTGCGCAAGACGTAATAGGTGAGCGGCTTGATCATGCCGGTCTGCTCCGCCAACGGGATAAACTTATCCGGTGGCAATAGGCCGTGTTTCGGGTGCTGCCACCGCACCAGGGCCTCCACGCCGTTGATGCGATTGGACTTGAAGTCGATCTGGGGTTGGAAATACAACACCAACTCGTTATGGGCGATGGCATGACGCAGCTCGCCCTGCAAGGTCTGGCGATCATCCGCCCCCTGACCCAGGTCCTTGCTGTATACCTTGTAGCCGCCCTGGCCCTGCTTGGCGGCGTACATGGCAGCGTCGGCGGCACGTGTCAGCGTCTCCGGTTCCTCGCCGTGCTCCGGATACAGGACGATGCCGAGACTGGCGCCGATCTCTATCTTCTGCCCCGCGATGTCAGTCGGCTCCTCGAGTACGCGCAGGATTTTTTTGGCCGCGGCCACGGCGCCGTCGAGGTCGCTCGCGGTCGCGAGCAAAATGGCAAATTCGTCGCCGCCCATGCGTGCCACGGTATCGGACTCGCGCAAACAGGTGCGTACGCAGTTGCCCTCGTGCAGCAATACCTGGTCGCCGGCGTGATGACCCAGGCTGTCGTTGATTTCCTTGAAGCGGTCTAGGTCCATGGTAATCAGCGCAAACGGTTTCTTTTCGCGCCGCCTGACCCAGATCGCCTGCTGCAGTCGATCGGCAAATAGCACCCGATTGGGCAAATTGGTGAGGCTGTCATACATGGCCTGACGCTGCAGCAGGCCCGCCTGTTGGTTCGAATTTCGGATAACGACGATACCAATCAATATTCCAAGCACAGTGGCCACGCCGCCCAGCACCAGCATCATAGACCGCGCCTGTGTATAAGAGGCGGCGGCTTGGGTAAGTCGTTTTTCCGTTGCGCGCTGCTGCAAATCGATGATCGCGTTCACGTGCTGTGAAATGATATTTTGCGCCGGAATCGTCTTGGTTCGAATAGTGGCCAAGGCCTGGGCGGTCCTTCCTGCAAGCGCATCCTCTACGGCTTGCTCCGTTATGGGCCTGATTTTGATGGACTCATCGCGGATTTGGCGCAATAGACGCTCTTCTTCCGGAGTCTGCGCCAGGGCTTCTAACTGCTTTCGACCTTCCAGAAATTTCACTCCATAATCGCGCAGGCGATGGGATTCTTCTTCCCGATCGAAGGGGTCCGTCATGGCCATGATGGTATGCATGCTGATCAGCCGCTCATGCAGTGCGGAGTTAATGTTAAACGCCAGTTCCTGTTTTACGAGGTTGTTGTTCGCAACATCATGCAGCTGGCGATTGATATCCGCCATGCGGGCTAGCCCCACCATGGTCAAACCGACCATCAGCAGCAAGATCAGAGCAAAACCGATCTTTAGGCCGGTATTGAGGGATACTTCGGGTCTTCTGGCGGTCACCGTCACGTTCCTTGTTATTTATGCTTGCCATAGAGTATAGCCATGCACCGCCCCTGGATAATCCCTTATCCTGCGTGGGGTCTTAGTATTCCGCGAAGGCTAGGTCTGGATAACAGTATAGCCAGCGCTCACCGGGCTCTGCCGAGGCCACCACAGGATGCCCACTGACCTGCGCGTGCCGGATGGCGTGGCGGTTGGGCGAACTGTCGCAGCACAGTGTTGTGCCGCACGTTTGACAGGTCCGCAGGTGCACCCAAGTTGCGCCTATCTTGATGCACTCCTCGCACTCATGGCGTTTCGCGTGTTTGATGGTGGTGATAGCGCCAAGATGCGCTCAGGGTGAGGTAGATGTCATGGTTCTTCCTTTTTCTGCACTCGCCTCTGAGATTCCGATACCACGTGTTCCAAGGCGCGGCGATCCCAGCCGCCTCGATCAGCGGCCGCTTCGTAAGTACTGTGCGCGAACTCGAGGACCATGGAGTCCGGATTCGCGGCTCGGCGAACCGCCTCGTATGACAGTAGAAACTCGCGCATATCATGGCTGTAAAACGCTGCTTCGGGACGCACGGGGTAATTCTTGAACCCGTCCGGTTCCCAGAAAAAATGCACCGGGCTGCATTTTCCCAGAAACCCGCAACGGAATTGCTGCAGCACGCGGGTGATATGTGTGCGAAAGCGAGCGGGAAAAACATCAGCATAATAAATGTGGTATTCGCATGTTGTATTGCTACAGGACCATTAAAGGACTATATTTGGTCCATCCTAACCTAGGCTCAAACCATGAAGTTTTCGACACAGATCAAACCCATCAGCTACCTCAAGGCCAACGCCGCCGAAGTCATTCGGGAACTCACCGAGACGCGTGCGCCCCTCGTCATCACCCAGAATGGGGAGGCGAAGATAGTCATTCAGGACGTGGCCTCGTACGAAGAAACACAGGCGACGATGGCACTGCTCAAGATTCTCGCCTTAGGCAACCGCCAGATCGAGGAAGGCAGGGTGGTACCGGTTAAGGAGGCCATTCGACGTTTGCGCGACACAGCAGTAAAAACCAGATGAATCTCAAAGTGCTGCTGACGCAGGACGCACTGCGCGACCTCGGAGACATCTACACTTATATTGCTGAAAACCACAGCCAGGCGCATGCAGAGCGCGTTCTTGATCGAATTGAGGAGGTAGTAGAAAGTCTTGCGGACCATTCGCAACGCGGCAGTTGCCCGAAGGAACTCCTGGCGCTGGGCATGCGCGACTACCGCCAGGTCTTTTTCAAGCCGTACCGCGTCATCTACCGTGTTATCGGTCAGCGTGTGTACGTTTACGTGGTGGCGGACGGTCGGCGCGACATGCAAACCTTATTGACCAGGCGTCTTTTGGCTGACTAACGATCCCTGACTAGATAAAGGGGCGGAGAGATTAATTTTCAATTCTTCCGTCCCTTTTAGCCTATTTTTTGTTTTCGCCGGCCGTAGCCGAGTAAGCCAGCAAGGCCAGTTATCTGGGTTAGAACCGGGAGCGCTAACTCAAAACCGAGCCTGCAACATGTTTAGGGATAAGTCGACTGCACGAGACTATGCAGGACCTGCCAGGAGGCAAGTTTGATCGACTGATGGAGTCACCACCAAGCGGACAAACATGCCCTCAAGCGCTAGTGGAATTCCTGATCGAACAATCTTGCAAAAAAAACGACTGATCTCTGGTGTGCTTCGGGTTCAATAACCACTCCAAATACGGGGCGCGGGTTGTGTGCCAGGCGCGACCGAGGCTGGGCGTCCTTGTGCCTATGGCCTTAAGTTAAGTGCCATGCGGGTCGTAATGCGCTCAGGCGCGTAACCGCAGGACGCGAGGCAAGATATTCCACACAGGGGTGCGTGGCTGACTAGTGTGGCATGCCCGCCCTATGAACCCTAATCAGGCGGACAGCGCTTCCAGCATCTCTTGCGCATGCACCGCCACCATGCTCGGTTTCTGGAACAGGACATAGGCCATGTTGGCCGAATCCGCGCCCCATTTGTTCTTGTCCGCCACGCTGATATTCGGCACGACACTGGCCTTGATGAAGCGAGTGTCCGGCGGCAGCCGGTCCCAGGCGAGATCGTCCCAAGAAAGGCCATCGGTCCCCGGATCAAAAGTGATGTCCATGCCGAAACGCGGCTCACCCGGCACTTCCTGGATGATGAAGAACCAGCCGAGATGATCGGCGAAGCCCGGTGTCAGCTCGGTGCCGCGGGCCTGTTCAATGGTCAGATCGAAGCCGAACAGTTTGATGTCCGGCGGCAACTCCGCCCGGTACAACGGGAACTTCACCTGCGTGGCATACTCCTCCGCGGTCAGATCGAGGTCGATGACCGGTTCGTCGACGTTGCTGCCGGCGATGGCCTTCTGCGCGAAGATGACGGTGTTGGGGTAACGCTTCAACAGATCTCCGCGTATCAGCAGCACGGCCTGCTCCGTGTCGCCGCCGGGATCGCGGTTATTATGCGCACCCAGCAGACTGTTAATGGACCAGGTATGGATCGGCTTGATGTCCTTGTATTCCTCCGTCAGCTGCGCCTCGGTCTTGCTCCTATTCGGGCGGATGATGCCCTTGACCTCCCAGAACTGGCGGAAGTAACTGCCGCGTTCGTCGGTGGGATACTCGCGCCACAGCAGTTCCCGGCCCATTTCATGATTCAATCCGACCAGATAGGACTCGATGAATTTCTGATTGGTTTTGAGCAGCGATATGGTATTCATCGGAACCAATTTCAGGTTGGGCAGCAACAGCTCCCCGGAGATCTCCACCAGCTCCTTGT
>JANOTM010000051.1:0-2966 GCA_031416355.1 Gammaproteobacteria bacterium | reverse complement strand
CGGTCGCCAACCTTGCCCGGCAGCATCGCTTCGATCCGATTCCACTGGTCATCGCGTAATCGCTTTCGCACCATCGTTCCAACTCCCTTATTGAGAATGAGTTGGAATGTAAGTGTAGCTTAAATGTCAACAGACTCTAGTTCTCGGCTTTCTTACTATCCTAATCCCGATGTCGCAGATTCTTTGGTTTATCTACGGCAGCAGTCGAGACAAAAGAGTGTGCTTCGTTTCACGTTAATATCAACGCCAGCTCCGTTCCGGTCCAAAGTGTTTCTGAAACGGCCCAAAATGTAACCAAATGTTTCAGCGCCGGCGGCCGGAAACATCTGGTGCAAAAAATCCATGGCAAAGAACAACGAGTGCGATTAAGGTTAAGATTATGATGGCGCCGCAGACTAAGATTCTAGTAGTAGACGACGATGTACGCTTGCGCAATCTACTCAGCCGTTATCTCACCGAGCAGGGTTTTGCCACGCTCACCGTTAACGACGCCACCGGCATGGACCGCGCCCTCAAGCGTGAACGTTTCGATCTACTGGTGCTCGATTTAATGCTGCCCGGGGAAGACGGCCTTAGCCTGTGCCGGCGCCTGCGGGGAGAACGCAATGACATTCCTATGCTGATGCTGACCGCCAAGGGTGACGAGGTCGACCGTATCGTAGGCCTGGAGCTGGGCGCGGACGATTACCTGCCTAAACCCTTCAACCCGCGGGAACTGGTGGCGCGCATTCATGCGATTCTGCGTAGGCGGCAACGGCCGCTGCCAGGGGCGCCGGCGACGGTCGAAAACAGCGTCGTCTTCGGCCCGTTCCATTTACACCTGGCGACGCGTCTCCTAACCAAAAACGAAGACACCTTGGCGTTGAGCACCGGCGAGTTTGCCGTCTTGCGCGCCTTGGTCGAGCACCCGCGCCAACCGCTGTCGCGGGAAAAGCTAATGGACCTTGCGCGCGGTCGCGACTACGGCGCCTTCGATCGCTCCATCGACGTGCAGATCTCCCGGCTACGCAAGTTGATCGAAACGGATCCGGCGCAACCGCGATACCTTCAAACCGTGTGGGGCGTCGGTTACGTCTTTGTCCCCGACGACGGCGCGCCGTGAGACTATGGCCGCGCAGCCTGTTCGGACGCACGGCACTGCTCATCGCCGCTGTCGTTTTGCTGAGCCAGATGCTATCGGCGGCCCTACTATACTATAGCTATAGCGGCGCGCGCCTGGAACGCGCGGCCTTTACGCTTGCTACCGAGTTCAAAATTCTGGCGCTTGCGCTCGATACACTGCCGGCGCCGCGGCGCGAACAATACATCCGTGAACTTGCGGTGCAACACAAGGTACTCGTGCTGCCAGGGACCGACACCCCCGACGCCCGGACACCCGACAGCTACGCGGTGCGCGTGTTCGAAAAATCCTTTCGCGCCCAGTTCGACCAGCCTGTTAGCCTGCGCTGGCAACGCGGACGCCTGTGGTTGGCATGGCCGCCGGCGCAAGCAAACGTATGGATAGGTGTGCCGTTCGTTCCGCGCAAACGCGAGTTATTCTGGCGCGTGGTCGGTGTATGGCTGGTGTTCGGGGGCATGGTCGGGGCGCTCGGTGCCTTGTGGGTAGTACGCTATATCAATCGCCCGCTGCATACCTTGGCGCGCGCGGCGGTGCAGGTGGGACAGGGCGAGACGCCGCGTGATTTGCCGCAAGGTGGCCCAACGGAGATCGCCGCCCTTAGTCGGGCGTTCAATCAGATGGCACGCGACGTACAACGCCTTAGCGCGGATCGCGTGCTGCTACTGGCCGGCGTCTCGCACGATCTGCGTACGCCGCTGGCACGCCTGCGCCTGGCGCTGGAAATGCTCGGCGATAACACCGATGCAACGCTCACGCAAGGCATGATCCAGGACATCGACGACATGGATCGCATCATCGAGCAGTTCATCGCCTACGTGCGTGACGGCGAAATGGAATCGGCATGCGCCACCGACCTAAATGATCTGGTTCAGACCACGGCGGCGCGTTATCTGCGCCAAGGCCATGTCATCGCCCTGGATCTGGCGCCGCTGCCGGTGTTGGCCATGCGTAGCGTCGCCATGCAACGCCTGCTGGCCAACCTGATCGATAACGCCCTGCGGCACGGCGGCGGTGAGATCGAGGTGCGCACGCGCATGCACGATGGGCGGACGGCCCTGAGCGTACTGGATCGCGGCCCGGGTCCTGCCACTATGCCGCCGAACGATCAAGCGTCTGCATACCGGCCGCGCCTCGGACTCGTCGTGGTCGAGCGCATTGCGCAATTGCATCAAGGCCGGCTCCAACTTCTGGTGCGCGACGGCGGTGGCCTGGAGGCGCGCGTTGAGTTCGCGTTGCCGGTCTGTGCGATGTAGCACGTGTTTTGTTACGCATTGTAGGCTTGGCGCTGCAACAAAATATTTCTGTCTGCGCCTGGTGTAATATTTTGTTACAACTCGGTTGCCGCCGGAAACACCTTGCCGGCGAGTAATGTGTACCTTAGGAAGACCGATTTATCCATCTTTCTTCATTTGGAGTTAACACATGACAACCGAAAATCACTCACCATCGGCCGCATGGTTTTTATGGCTGGGATTGCCTGTAGCACTGACCCTCACGCTCGTTGCGTCTCTTTCTGGCGCCTGGGCGGAATCGCCGCGAACTCTCAAGACATCACCCAAGGAATTGGCGGCCTACCAACAGGCTGCGGCCTACTCGCGTATGCATCGCGGTGTGTCCATGGTGGTCATGAAAAACGGGCAAATCGTATTCGAGGATTATGCAGAGGGCCATAGCGCAGACGAGGCGCACAACCTGTACAGCGGCACCAAAAGCTTTTCCTGCGCCATTGCCGTATGGTGATGGTGGCTTTCTGTGGATCGGCCTGCCATTCGGTGATGGTTTGCGCAACTGGCTCATCGAAACTCAATAGTCGATCCTGGATCGCCGCGACGGCAATGGCGCAGGA
>JANOTM010000050.1:0-32689 GCA_031416355.1 Gammaproteobacteria bacterium | reverse complement strand
CGGCCTGCCCTTGGCCGTGCGTTCTTCGGCCTCCGCCGAGGACGGTCGCGAAGTCTCGTTCGCCGGACAGTTCCGAAGTTTTCTGAACCTGCAGACGGTAACAGAAGTTGAAGTCGCCATGCAGAAATGCCGGGAGTCGCTCAGAGCTCCGTCGGTCGCGGAGTATTGCCGCAAGTTCGACATCGATCCGCGTTCACTCGGCATGGGAGTAATCGTCCAGCGCATGGTCAGGCCGGAACTGGCGGGCGTCGTTTTCACCGTCAATCCAGCCACCGGCACCGAGGAAGTTGTCATCGAGGCGTGCGCGGGGCTTGCCGACGAACTGCTGGCCGGCCGCCAACCGGCTCTGCCGGCCGGTCATCCGCTGCTGAAACAACACCGGGCGCAGATCGAACGCGTCGCTCGCGCGATCCAACGCCACTTCGGTGCGCCTCAGGATATCGAGTTCGCCATCGAGGCAGGCGAGCTCTACATCCTCCAATCGCGCCCGATCACGCGCATCCATTTCTCTCCCGGCACCGGCGAGTGGACCAATGCCGATTTCCGCGACGGCGGTGTATCGTCCGAGGTTTGCACACCGCTCATGTGGTCGCTCTACGATTTCATCTGGGAAGCTGCGCTCAAAGGATTTATAAGCGATGTCAAACTTCTGGATGGCGATTTTCAGGCGGGGCGCATGTTCTTCGGCCGGCCCTATTGGAACCTCGGCGCGGTCAAACGCTGCCTGGCGAAGCTGCCCGGTTTCGTCGAACGCGAGTTCGATCGCGACCTGGGCGTGCAGGCGGATTATGCGGGTGACGGCCTTTGTACCCCGATGACGCTGCGCGGAATATTCCGCGCGCTGCCGACGCTGTTCGCCATCCCGGCGATCTGGAGGCGGCAGGAGCGCTGCGACCGTGCGTTCCTCGCCGACGGCTTCGACGCTCTGCTCAGCAAGCATGAACCGTTGCCCGCCGACGTGGACACCGCGTTTCGCGAACTGATCCACGAAGATTACCGGATCACCGAGTCAAACTACTTCCGCACGATTTACTGTGCTTCTTTGGCGAAGCTCGCCTTCATGGACTCATTCCCCGAGGCCGATTATCCAGCATTGGTTTCGGCATTGCCCGCGATGAAACACCTCGAGCCGACCCTCGCGCTGCGTGAAATGGCCGCGAGCGGCGAAACCGACGTTGCGCCCCTGTTGAAGCGGTTTGCCCATCGCAGCCGGCGCGAGCTGGACATCCGCGCGCCGCGCTGGGACGAGGACCACGAGTGGGTGAGGGCGTTGCTGAAGCAGCATTCCGGTGCTGCCGGCAAGGATCCGCGGCCAGCCTACGAAGCCGCGCGGGCGCGGGCACTGGCTCAACTGCCCTGGCACAAGAGGAGGACATTCACGCGAAAGCTGGACCGCCTGCGGCGTTTTCTATGGTTGCGCGAGGAAATGCGCGACGTTTCCAGCCGCATGTATCACCTGATTCGCCGCTACGTGCTCGCTATTGCCCACATGCGCGGCCTGGGGGACGATATTTTTTTCATGAGCTATCAGGAAATTCTCGCGGATGACCGCGCGAACATCGACCGGCAGCGCGAGCGCTTCGAAGGATACCGCAATTTCAAGGCGCCCAATGAAATCGGTGCACGCTTCGTCTTTAACCCAGCGCCCGCGCGCGGTGCGCTGACGGGCATCGCGGCGAGCCGCGGCAGCGCGCGTGGCATGGCGCGCGTGGCCCAGAACATCGAGGAGGCGCTGCGCGTCGAACATGGCGCAATCCTTGTCTGTCCTTTCACCGATCCAGGTTGGACGCCGGTGCTGGATCGCGTGGTCGGCGTTGTGACGGAGACCGGCGGCCTGCTGTCGCACGCGGCAGTGATTTGCCGCGAGTACGGCATTCCCGCGGTGCTCGGTGTGCCGGATGCAACGACGCGCATCCCTGACGGTGCGCGCGTGACGCTACACGGCGGAGAAGGATGGGTCGAGCTAGACGACTCCATGCAGGTCGCCACACGCGACGGTCACAGTCAGTGTAGTTAACCCAAAACAATGATGGGCCTGGTTTAGCAGGTTGTTGAAAAAGCCTATCCATGGGCTTTCCCCCTGCGGAGACCTTGTCAACCCGCAAAACGAAAAGTGCGGCTTAAGTACCAAAGGGCGTTTTGCTTAATTTTTCAAACACATGCGGCGTGTTTGAAAAATGGCGGCACTTCCCTGTACCGCACGCAGGCTGTTTTTCAACAGCCTGCTAGGTGAGAAAATATTTTTTCCCGACGGTAGGGCCGCCTCATTTCACGCGATGAACGGACATGGGCATGCCTCCTTGTGGGCGCAGCATCAAACGCGGTTCCAGAACCAATCGATGATCGGGCGTTAGGTCGAAAAAAATTCTTCGACAGATCACGGCCAGGATCATCTGCGCCTCGGTCATGGCAAACATGGCCCCCACGCATGCCCGGGGGCCCGCACCGAAAGGAATATACGCCAGCCGCGGTCGTGCGGATGCCCGCTTGGGGCAAAACCGTTCAGGCTCGAACGTTTCAGGATACTCCCAGTACCTGGGATCCCGATGAATCAGGTACGGCGTCACCAGTATGACCGATCCCTTCGGCACGGAATAACCCTGAATTTCGTCTGCTTCCCGGGCAAATCTGCTCAAACGCCAGACGGGAGGATACAGGCGCACCGATTCTTCAAAAACCCACTGGCACATCCTGAGACTGGGAAGATTCTCAAGTGATGGCGCACGGTCCTGCAAAACAGTTTCGACTTCCGTGCGGATTTTTCGATGATATTCGGGATGCTTCGCCAGGAGGTAAAAAGTCCAGGTCAAGGCAGTCGCCGTGGTTTCGTGACCCGCCAGAAAAAGCGTCATGACTTCGTCCCGGATTTCTGCGTCGCTCAGGGCGAGCCCTCGGGACTCGTCCTTGGTCTGAAGCAGCATCGTCACCAGATCCAGCGCCGTGGAGTCCATTGCGGACTTTGAAATTTCAGCCCGTCTTCGGGAGACCACGCCACCAATCAGGGAATTGAGCGCTTCAATAGCGCTTAAGAATTGTTTACGCTCGTCGGTAGGGAGTTTGGATAGCCATGCCCTCAAACCGCGAAAACGGCTGCCGCCGGGCAATAACTCAAGATATCGCAGCTTGGAAGTGGACAGTTTTTCAATGTAATGCAGAATGATGGTGAAAGAATCATGAATTTTTCGCTCCTGCCCCTGCACATTCGTTCCCAGCACGGTGCGTGAAACAATTTTCAACGCCAAATCCATCATCCGGGAAAAAACATCCACGCGTTCGCCACTATCCGCCAGCGCCTCCAGCGCGCGAACTTCTTCAAGGACAAGATCCGCCATGATTTCGGAAAAGATGCGCAGCCGTGCTTGTTGAAAAATCGGTTGTATCAGCTTGCGTTGTTTTTTCCAGTGCCCACCCTCGCTGGTGACTAGCCCATTTCCAAGGATGGAGGCCAAGAGTTCATAGGCTGGACCTTTGGAGTAATTGCGATGATGATCCACCAAAACGTGTTTGACCCCATCGAGGTTTCCCAATAAAAATTGGGCCGTGTCGCCGACCGGAATGCGAACCGTGTCACCGAATTTCTCATGCAGCTCCGCGATCAGCCGGACCGGGTCCCGTTTTCGACCCAGGACGACGGTCAGGACCTCACGCCCTCGGGGTCCGGGCGCCTGTTTCATTATGGCTCCCGTCACGCAGCAAGACTCATAGAATTCTTACTTCGCCTTTGCCCGCATCCATGCGCACGCGCTGTCCTGTCTGCAACCGCTGCATGGGCTTGCCGTTCACACCAACGATGGTCGGGATCCCCAGCTCACGCGCAATCACCGCGGAATGGGAAAGCAAACTGCCGCGCTCGATGATTAGTCCGGAGCAGGCCGGAAATAAAGGCGCCCAACCGGGGTCGGTGCGCTCAGTGACCAATATTTCTCCATTCAATCCTTCAGCATCCTTGAAACAATGAACCACGCGGATCGCCCCTTCTATGACTCCGGGACTGCACGGAGTCCCGCGAAAAATTCTCGGGTCCGGATCGGCGGCATTTTCGGCAATGAGTAGATCATTTTCAGCCAGAAATCCGGGATACGCGAGGGAACTCCCGACCGCCCCTCGGGTTAATAACCGATCGGGAGGCGCAGGGGTATTTGCATAGGCCAGAAATTCTTCTCTGCGTATCGCGACGAGCTTTTTGAAATCGGTCACGAGGGTGCGTCCTTCCTGAAAGGAAATGATCTCGTCCACGGTGAGATAGAAAACATCGCGCGCGTCGTTCAAAACTCCGAGACGGACAAAGTTGCAGCCCATGCCACGAAAAAGGCGGCGAGTCACTCCAAATGTGCGTGTACGCTCAAATCGCAGCAGCTCACGATCACGCACCGCGCGACGGGCCCAACGCAAGACCCGGTTGTAAATCCAGAGTTTGAGCGGAGATAGGACCATGCGTGTTTTTTCTTCGGCATTTTTTCGAATCGCCGCCTCACCCAGTTCCATTCTTTCCAGCGGGTAACTCTTCATACGGACATAGCTCTGCACGCTGGCAATAACCACGGAAGGATCATCATTCAGATCGGGTTCTTCCAGCTTCAGTTCATTCAGGCAGCGAAAGCCATAGCGCTCTAGAAAATCCTGAAACAACCCATGAATCTGCGGCGCGAAGCCCGCTTTTAGGGACCGCCATACTTCGTCGGCAGTTTCCGCGAGGAACCTCGCGCGTAAGTCAGCCGGCCCTAGATCCACCACCTTGGCAATCTTCATCAATAACTTTGTTGGTTCAGTGCTCTTCATATCTCCTTCGCCGCAGAGCAGATCATTCTGCAGGGATTCATTGCCCGCGCCCAGCCACTGGGTCGTCAGTGACTTGAGGAATCCAAATGCAACCATGCAGCGGGTGTCGTTCACAATCGGCGCCGTCCAGCGTTTGAGCACGGATTCCTCGAGTTCCTGGTAGAGCGCTATCTGTTCAGACAAGCCCTTGCGTGTAAAATCCACCTTCTGAAGAGGTCCGTAAATCCTTGCAATCAGAGCCATGAACTTGTCTACATGCTTCTGGCTATTCAACAGCCGGTAGGCCGTCAAAATGAGAAGTTTCACTTTGCGCCAAAGCGCATAGCGTGGAGGGTTTTTCAGAAAATCAAAAAGCTGGGCTAGCTCGGGATTCAGCCCCTGTTTGACGCCCATCATCGTTTCCATGTATCCCTTGCTGCTTCCGGCCCCAGGAAATAAAAATACCAGCCGATACCAATTGACCAGATTGTAATAAATACGGCCGCGTATGAGGCCGAGCATATTTCGAAACATCGGCTCATGATCCCGGATCACGCTTTCGGGCACGCCCATCACCCGGCAGAACTGAATATAAACCTCGCGGTAACAGCGACTGACATGGGTAAACGTCAAAGGAGTAGTCACGCCGCAATAACTCTCGATAATATTTGAATTGTCCCAGATCACCGGGTTACCCCCGTTGATCGCGGAATCAAACAGTGCGTCTGCGGGCAGATTAGTAATGGGCCGGGTCTGCAAACAATACAGGCGACCTTTTTCAAAAGCCCATTCAACATCCTGCGGCCCGCCAAAGTCCTGCTCAAGCTTCAGCACCATCCGGGAGACTTCTTCAACTTCGGCCAGCGTCAGTGAGGCCTGCTTGATTTTGTCGGGACTCACGACGGTCTTTTGAAGTCCACCGGCCGGTGCCTGTGTCAGGGCATGTGTCTTTTCAGCTATTTTTGCAGTCGCTACCAGGCTGTCGCGATGGACTTGGAAATGATCCGCATCGCATTCCCCGTTGACCAATCCTTCACCCTGACCCCATACGCTGCTGACCATGAGATGGTCGCGATCACTTACGCGTACGGGATTGCGCGAAAAGCACACTCCCGCGACATCTGAGTTCACCATTTTTTGGATGACCACCGCCATCCGGATATCGTTTCCCCCCAACCCGCGCGCGCGCCGATAGGCAATACTGCGTTTTGAATACGCCGATGCCCAGCATCGTAGCAGGGCGTCCTGGATTTGCGTCGCGCCTTTTTGATAGAGAAATGACGCGAACTGTCCGGCAAAGGAATGTTGCGCGGAATCTTCGCCTATCCCGCTGGATCTCACGGCCAGAAACTGATCCGCCCATCCGAGTCGAGAAATTTCGGCTTGAATGATGTGAGCAACCGCATCGGTGACCGAAGCTTTCTTGAATATCTTGAATAGCTCGTCTTCAAAATAATTGGAGATCTTGATCTGGTCCTTAAGTATCTGTAGAAAATCATCGTAAACCCGCGCCGAAACGCAAAACCAGCCTGGAACCGGGTAGCCGGCTTTTTCCATGCGATAAAGATGGCCGGTCTTGCCGCCGCCATGTTTCAGGACCTCCGCCTGTTCCGACCCGGCGTCAAGTATTTTCATAGGAAGTGCATGATGGTGACCGCGAGCAATTGGACCAATGCGACAAATGCGCAGATGCGTTCAATCAGTTTGAATTGTCTGGGCATGAAATAGACCAAAGGAAGAAACAAAATTAACAGACCCACCGCCGGCCAGACCAGGGTTTGTACGCCAATTTTCCAAGCGCTGACGCTGAGCAAGCCCAGGGCAAGGGAAATCGCGATCATTGTAGGCGTCTTGCCGTAGAGCGCGAGATAGGTGTTCAAAACGGGATGTGAATTTGGATCGAGCTTGCGACAAACTTCAAATGCAAAGGAGGCGCCCAGACCGGTGAGGGAGAACCACAGCGTACGCTCCGAAAAGGCCGCCTCGGGTGAAGTCATCGACACCGAAAAAATGTACATAGGGATCAGTATGGCCTGATGGGTGATGGCGTAAAAAAAGGCATTTCTATTAATAGACTTTGAACAGAAAAACTCCTTGTACATAAGGAGCAGGTAGACAACCGTAAACACCAAAGCCGCGCCGCTCGCCGCCGATCTGAAAAAAAACAAGAGGGCGCCGGACGCCAGCAAGCCTGTGGTGAGCACTTGTATGGCGCGCAGGATTTGCGCTGACGTTAACAGCCCGCGTGGGAGCGGGCGTTCAGGATGCGCGATCAAGTCTCTTTGATAGTCTTTGATTTCGTCCATCAGGCGCATCAAAATCAAAAGAAGCGTCAGGCATAGCGTGCTCATCAGGATTCCCTTGCCGTCCAATTCCGCCCGAAAAAGATAATTGGACGAGAGCGACTGCAAAAATCCTATAGTGGTGATCGCCGGCAGTGGTGATCTTTCCTGCAAGTATGTCCGCCAAGTAGCGAGGCTTGCGTTCATGTCAGCTTGCCTTTACTCAAAGTCTGGCCTCGATCAATGCGTGCGTGGTGACGGTGATCGCGGTATATTTTTACTTCGTGGACCGCGCTGATCTCCGGAAACTCCCGGCGGATCGCCGCGCTCCGATGTTTCAGCCCCTGGCCGCAAAGGATCACATCTCCGGTTCCCGTATCCAAGCCCTTGCCCGCCGCCCTACGATGAATCATGCACTGACTGCTTTCGAGGAATGAATATACTTTTTGCTCCAGAATAAAATCAGCAGGAGCCTGAGCTGTGCGCCCACCAAACCAAAGGTCCTGATTCTCATCGGGAGTGACCCGATCACCCATACAATGCCAAAGTGCTCCCGATTCGTCCATGCGTTTGAGTTTAAGATTATCCAGCTCGCTTTGCGCCTGCCCCAGGTAAAAAGCAGCGACATTTGGACCGCTCACCCACAGGCCTTCGGGTGTAAACCTCGTCCGCAGTTGCGGTATGGCCTTGCCTAGAAAAAGGGCCTGAAAATGGCCCTTTTCGGCGCTCTTTTTTACTGCAATACGGGCATCGGATAACGCCACCGGCTCGACTTCCGTGCCGCCGTAAACGTGGGTGAATGAGGTCTCCGCCCAGCGTTCAAACGCGGATTCAAAAATCCAACGATCCGTCAAGGCACCGCCGACATAAACCGACTTCAAGCCGGCAAAACCAGGCAGCGTGAGCAGTTGTTTCAAGAATGCGGGACCGCAGGTAAGCGTCTCGGGTTGTTGGGCGCGCGGGAGCTGGTTGATTTTGGCGAGAACTTTTGCACCATGATCGCGCCAATTGGAAGGAACTAGAACCGCGCCCCGGCCGGTGCCGATATGAAAGAGCGCATAGTTTGGAAAGACACAAAGATCCGGTCCCGTGAAAAGATCGCGCGTGCCATTGCCAGAAAGTATTTCATGCATATCCCACATGTATTGATGCGTGCGCACAATCCCCTTGGGTTTTCCCCCAGTGCCTGACGTGAAGGTTATGATGGCCGGGGCGGACCCATGGAGTGGAACGACCCGAAAAGCGTCGCGCTTGGTCTGTCCCTTGATTTTTCCTATGTTGATCCAGCGAGGAATTTTGCGGATGGCGGCGACGCTCAGCCCCCAGGCCTGGGCGATACGACTGCCGACAAAAGCTTTAGGTCGGGCGACGTTTACGAGATGCTCAATCATGGAGTTCGGCATCCAGGGCTCAACAAAGACCACTGGAATCCCGAGGGCCAGGAATCCGCTGATCGCTGCGTAGAGGAGTTGGCCCGGCTGAGCCAGAAGCAAAACCGGGTCGCCGGGCTGGAGACCTTCCACGACTGCCAAGGCTTGCGCCCGGGCACAAAGATCACCATAGTTTCGAAAACTCAAAAAGCCATCTCTATCCGTCCAAAGCGCCAATTGCCCTGGTCGATCCCGGAGCTGAGGTAAGATACGCGACACGCAGTTCATGTAGCCTTATCGTGCGCTAAAAAGTCTAAAAACGCACGCTCGCCAAGTTAGGGAAAGCAAAGCGATGACGATAAACTCCCGATGGCTGGGCAGGGACCGAGCGTAGAGTTATGCTCAAAGCCGGCGTTGGCGCCGAATTTCAAGAGGTGGCAATTCTTTAATGGATGCTCACGGGCACGCATGGTTTAGCCTCGCACATCGGCGTGGTCGCGCCTGGCTGTGTGCACTTAGCACCGAACGAACCGCACAGGGGGCGCAGGCCTTCATGCGCTAACGCATCGGCATCACGAATACAGGAAACTCAACACCTCCCTGATAACCATCGTCCGTGGTCTGAGTTCAAAACGCCGTTATCGCGCGCCCTTCCCGATGCATGTGTGCAGACGGGAAGAATGTGATAGTGCCTGTGCAGGCATGACGTCTGCACGTACGGCTGTCGCCGAAACCTGCTCTATCGAGATGTAAAGATTTACCCCTTACACTAGGGATGTCCTGGTCAGGTGTCTTTCCGGAAAAATGTGATATTTTTGCACCTGTTCTTTGGCGCACGCATCGTCAAGGACCCCAGTATGCATACTAATTAATGGCTTGAATATGCGCACTAAAAATTAATCATTTAATAAAAGGATAAATACACGTTATGAACAACTTTCTTATTCATTTAACAGCCATGGCCTTCTCGGCTTGTGGCGCAGTCGCAGCTTGGGCTGCACCCATCGACGTCATTGACACATATGGTGTGTATGTGATCGCTGAAAAGGGCTATGCCAAGGTAGGGTCCTATACTACTCGCGATGATCAATTTGTCGATTTTAATCACCTCAATGAAATTCCCTTTGTAATACGCGCCGATCAGTCGTTGAAGCTTGTTGTGTATAAGAAGGATTTTAACGAGAACAGTATTGGTCTCGAGCTGCGACCGATTGACACCGCTATTAATATTCGTCAAATCAAGTTTAACGTCAAACCTCTACCCAAGGCGGATATGTACGAGTTGACTGTCGACGCGCCGGTAAAGGACGGCACCATGCTGCACGTGCGCGCGGAATATTTCTTCACCACTAATTTTGGTGCGATCATGCTGGGCGAAACGCAAGCCCAGCTTGTCAAGTATTTCGGCCAGAAGCAGTTGCCCGATGCATCGATTGTAAAGCAATACCTCGATGACGCATTGGTGGCGTTTCCGGCGAATGCCGAGCTGAAAGGGCTTGCAGGCTACTGGGAGAAGGCCGCAAAGACGGAGAAAGACAAAAAGAGCTATTCCCATGTCGAAGAGAAATGGCAGCAGTATCAACAGACTGAAAAAATTTCTTTAAAAGTGCGTTACCTGAACGACTTGGTTGGCGAAATCAATGGTTATTTGAACGACCATCCGAATGGTGCCAAGGCTGACGAAGCCAAGCAGCGCAAGCGTCACGCCGAAGAAAAGCTGAAAGAATACGAAAAGATGCTATAGGCTTGGTAATCCCATCGGAATACCGATAACCCACCTGGGTTGTCGGTATTGGGAGATAGGAGGATGTAAAAAATTCCGTGTAAACGGCCTCCCTTTCATAGAATCGGTATCCGGTCCTCGAAGAGAATCATTAAACTAATTGGGTGCAGCCTTTCCGTTGCAAGTGACTCTGCTCAGGGATTCGGCACCGGTCGTTTTGCACCGCTTGCATCCATGGCCACGTAGGTGAGTGTGGCTTCCGTCACCATCAGGATTTCGCCGACGCCGTGTATGCCCAATAGCCCGCGCTCGGCAAACACCATCACGTCGACGGTGAGGGAGGTGCGCCCCACTTTGATTACTTCTCCATAGAAGCTCACCACGTCGCCGATGTATACCGGTTTTTTAAACAGGAAGGCATTCACTGCCACTGTCACCACCCGCCCTTGGGCACGACGCGTCGCTACCACGCTGCCGGCGATGTCCACTTGAGACATGATCCAGCCGCCGAAAATATCGCCGGAGGCATTGGCATCGGACGGCATCGGGACCACGCGCAGGGTAGGGGCGCGGTTGGGGAGGAGAATAGAGGTATCCATAGGTTTTCTCTCGCGTGCTTATGATAATGAGTGCCGGTTATGGAAGGACGGTATTCGCCTTCAGTCCCAGATTGAGGATATGCTGGATCAGATCCTGATAACTCATGCCGGCCTTGATGGCCGAGGACGCGCTTTCGTCGTCGTGGGCCAGGGCCGAGTTGGGATTGGCCTCCAGAATATAGATAGTCCCGTCGCTGGTCAGGCGCAGATCCAGACGCGCATAGCCGCTCAAATCCAGGATGCGATAGGCGCGCTTGCATAGTTTGGTGATGCGCTCGGTCATGCCCGCCGGCAGATTGCGCGCGGACTGATACTCTATGCCCCAGCGCGCGCGGTACTCGTCGTCCCACTTGACCTTATAAGTGGCCATGCGTGGCAGGCCGGCATCCACTTTATCGAATACCAATTCACGAAATGGCAATACCACGAGACGGGTATTGCCGAGCACCGTGACATAGAGCTCGCGGCCATCGATGTATTGTTCGGCAATCACATGTCCCTGGGTCATCTCTTGCAAGCGCAGCACCCGTTCCCGCAGCTGTTCCTCGTTTTCCACGTGCGACGCCTGGGCGATACCCACCGAGCCCTCTTCGATCAGGGATTTAACGATCATGGGAAAACGCAGGCGCCGCAGTCGGCCGAGTTTTTTGCCGAACGGGAAGACCATGAAATCCGGCACATTGATGTGGTGGTAGGTAAGCAGCTTTTTCGATAGGGCCTTGTCGCGCGAGAGCAGTAGGCCACGCGGATTGCAACCGGTATACGGTGTTTTGAGCATTTCCAAATAGCTCACGACGTAATAATCGAAGGCGCTGTTGCCGGCAAAATCCTCCAGCAGGTTAAAGGCGATATGCGGTTGCCATTCCTCTATGGTACGGCGAATGGGCGCGAGGTCGTCGTAGACGCCGACCACTTTGACTTCGTGTCCAAGTTCAAGCAGGGCGTTTTTCACCTCGTACTCGGTCTGGAAGGTACGCATGCGTGGGTCGTCGCGGGCGCTGAGGTCATCCGGCGGGACCAGGCTGTAATGCACTAGCATCATGACCCGCAATTTCTTCATAGGGTCACGTGGAATCCGTTACTGTGTAATTTATTCATGACTAACACGGTGAGGCAGGCCGCCATCTCCGGTTTCATTTCGGTGTCACTGCGCGCCACGCGCAGGCCCAGGGCGTCGCAACGCTGGACCATGTCCTTGAGCACCTCGCTGATGCGGTAATCGTATTCCGACGTCCAGCGTGCCACGATATCGATGATCTCCATGCGCACGCGCCGGATGTAGCGCGACGCCTTCTCGTTTTGTTGGTGCTCGTCGGCGCTGGAGAACAGACGGCACAGGTCGCGGTCGAAGAATTCCGGCCCGTCCTTGGCGTAGCGTGCCTGCTTGTCGGCGTAGTATTCGCGCAGCGTGATGCGCAGGCTGCGGGCCGGGAGCAGTTCGCGGGTATTGCGGATGCGCGGCCGCTGCGCACGTATTTCGTGCATCAGGTCGTCGACATACTCGAGTTTTTTCAGCGCCGGCCAGCCGCGGTAACGCTTGCGCCAGTCGGAGTTGGGCTGTAGCCAGACTGCGAACGTCTCGGCCCAGTCTTCGTGCGGATGGCTCTGGGCGTACCAATTGGCCAGATGCACCACGAAGCGTTTGCTGTAGGGCTGGGGAAGATAGGTGTCCGGGTATTTGGTACTGGAATTACCGAAGTGCGCGCGCCAGTCGCGGCGGCGATGAACCTGATAGGCATTGAGCAGGGCATGGCCGGTTTCATGGCGCAGCAGGCGCATACAGGATTTTTGTGCCCCACCTTCCACTTCCAGCATGAATTCATGCTCGAGTTTCTTGAGACGCGGATGGGCGAGAAAAAACGGTATGGCGATACCGGGAACGCCGTCGGGGCTGTACCATTCATCCGATAGCCAGAAGTGCGGCCGAAAAACGAAGCCGCGCTGTTCCAGTTCTTTGTACAACTGCCGGATGCGCGGTTTGAGCTCACTGCCGTTGATGCGCACCCCTAAATCGCAGACGCGCAGATCAAGGAGTTTTTCCTTAGTCCATTTCGACCAGCCGCGGACGGGTGCGCGCGCCGATCGCTTATTTTGTTTTCGTGCCGTACCCATGTTGTCTCGTTCGCGGGTGCATCCTATTGGGCAGAATCAATCATAATCGAATGTCGCGGCATGTAAATGGCTAATCGCACGGGTGTTAGCCGCAGGAGTGAAGTTTCGTGAAATTTCGCAAGCTGGTTACAATGCCGGCGGTGGCGCACGACCAATGATTTAACTTAAGGGATGTACAAGGGGGATGGACGGTAGATGTAGGGTGGGCATCGCCCACCGGTGTGCGCTGGCGGTTACCGCGTTTGGTGGGCGATGCCCACCCTACATACCAGACGTTATATATGTCGCTATGTTTAACTTAGGGGATGCACAGGTGTTTGCGAGTGCAGAATGGATGAAACGTTTTTTTCGAGCGCCCACTCTCGGGCTGCTACTCCTATCGCCCCAGGCCGGCACGGCACACGAACAACCCCTATGGGAACTGGGCATGGGTTTGGGCACCCTTACCGCCCCCGATTATCGGGGTTCCGATGAGCAACGTGGTTATCTGTTGCCGGTGCCTTATATTATCTATCGCGGCGAGGTCATGCGCATAGACCGGTCCGGTATCTACGGCCGGTTGCTGCGCACCGAAAAAGTGAAACTCGATCTCAGTTTTGACGCCGGGGTGCCGGCGAAGAGCGACAAAAATAGCACGCGCACCGGCATGCCGGATCTGGATCCCACGCTCGAGGTCGGTCCATCCCTGGAGGTGTGTTTAGGACGCAGTTGCAACGCCTATAGTGCCGTGCAGTTACGTATGCCCCTGCGCGCGGTGTTCGCCACGGATTTTTCCCATGTGAACAGCGTGGGCTGGGTATTCAATCCGCATATTAACGTGGATATGAATAACATCGGCCCCGGCGGCGGCTGGAACCTGGGTGTGGCCTTGGGGCCGGTATACGCCAGCGAGAAAAATCACGATTACTACTATCAGGTGGAGAGTGTCTACGCCACGCCGGCGCGCCCGGCCTACGATGCGCGTGCCGGCTACAGCGGTGCGCGCCTGGCCATGGGCTTGAACAAGCGCTACCCGCGATTCTGGCTGGGGGCGTTCGCGCGCTATGACGATTTGTCCGGTGTGCGCTTTGCCGATAGTCCGCTGCTGCGCGTGCCGCGGTCTTTCATGGCGGGGTTCGGTGTCGCCTGGTTTTTTGCGAAGTCCGATACTTTAGTGGAGGGCGATCCTTGAAGCGCGCCGTGTGCCGTGGATATTCATTTTCCGACCCGTTAAACTGAGGGTCCCATTGTTTCAGGAGCAGACATGTATCAACCGAAAACGCCCGCGCAATATCTGGAGCTGGTGGACCAGGCGATTTTCGAGGTCGAAGACCTCCTGCGCTGCGCGCAAGATGAGGAAGGCGGTATCGCGGAATTTGCCAGCCAAATGCCCGTCTACCAGGAGCTGTTGGAGGGACTCAAGGCCTTGCGCACAGCCGTGGCCGCCGGCCAGCATGCCTTTGGCGTCAAGCAGGATTTACCGTTTATGCCCTTGGTGCGCCAGTGGCGCTCGCGCATACCTTTCTACACCTTGCTGGGTTCCCTGAATACGGCGCACAAGGAGGGGTTCTGAATCTCGTGGGTGCGGTGGCTATGTCGCTGGACTGTCGTTACGCGCGTTAATTCAGTACCATGGCTGCATGTCCGGAAATTCCCTAGGTAAACTCTTTACGGTCACGAGCTTCGGCGAGAGCCACGGCCCGGCCATAGGTTGTATCGTCGACGGTTGTCCCCCGGGCATGATGCTGAGCACGGCCGACCTGCAGCAGGACCTGGATAGGCGCAAGCCAGGCAAGTCGCGCCACACCACCCAACGCAAGGAGGCGGATGAGGTGCAGATTCTGTCGGGCGTCTTCGAAGGGCTCACCACCGGCGCACCCATCGGACTATTAATACATAACACCGATCAGCGTTCCCACGACTATTCTAAGATCAGCGACCGTTTTCGTCCTGGGCACGCGGACTACACCTATCAGCAGAAATACGGCCTGCGGGATTACCGCGGCGGCGGGCGCTCGTCGGCGCGCGAGACCGCTATGCGTGTCGCCGCCGGCGCCATCGCCAAGAAGTGGCTGAAACAGCGCTACGGCGTCGCCATCCGCGGTTACCTCGCTCAACTCGGGCCGATTAAGCTCGAACTGAAAAATTGGGACGAGGTGGAACGCAACGCATTTTTTTCCCCGGATGCGGCCAAGCTGCCGGAGCTGGAGGCCTACATGGACGCTATCCGTGCCGAGCGTAACTCCATAGGCGCACGTGTCAACGTGGTCGCGAGCAACGTGCCCCTGGGTCTGGGCGAGCCGGTATTCGACCGCCTCGACGCCGACATCGCCCACGCCATGATGAGCATCAATGCGGTAAAGGGTGTGGAGATTGGCGCCGGATTCGCGGCGGTGGCGCAAAAAGGTACGGAGCACCGCGACGAGATTACTCCCCGCGGGTTTCTGTCCAATCACGCCGGTGGCATACTCGGCGGCATCGCCACCGGGCAAGACATTTGTGTAAGCATTGCACTCAAACCTACCTCCAGTATCCCGCAAGCTGGGCGTACCGTGGATGTGCACGGCCAGCCGGTGGAAGTTATCACTACCGGCCGGCACGACCCCTGTGTCGGCATACGCGCCACCCCCATCGCCGAGGCCATGCTGGCCATTGTGCTCATGGACCACGCCCTGCGTCAGCGCGCCCAGAACGCCGATGTGGTGCGAACCACGCCGGTGATCCCTGGCAAAGCCTGACTACTACGGTTAGCCGGGTTGTGAAGCATAGGTAGCGCCTGATTTGTATGGTGGGCGATGCCCATTCTAGATCTACTGATTCCTTGCGGTCGGGATCCACAGTAGCCCGCTGCATCTTGGTATACTAAGCCCAGTTACCTGTAACGACCTCTATGCCCTACTGGCGTCTCTCCGGATATTATTTTTTCTATTTCGCCATCTTGGGCGTGCTGGTGCCGTATTGGGGTCTGTATCTCAAGTCCGTGGGGTTTAGCGCGCAGGACATAGGCAGCTTAGTGGCGCTCCTGATGATATCGCGCATCGTCGCGCCCTTGGTCTGGGGCTGGATCGCCGATCATCGTGCCAGTCGCATGTCAGTAGTGCGCGCAGCGTCCTTACTTACTGCGGCGGCGTTTACCGGTGTCTTTTTCGGTACCCATTTCTGGTGGTTGGCCACGGTCATGTTGCTGTTTAGTTTTTTCTGGCACGCGTCCTTGCCGCTGGTGGAAGTAAGCACCATGAATCATCTGGGATCGCAGCCGGGCGCCTATGGTCGGGTGCGCTTATGGGGGTCCATAGGATTTATCGTGAGCGTGCTGGTGCTGGGTAAAGTGATCGATAGTCACGGGCCGTGGTGGGTCTTGCCGGCACTGCTGGTGTTGATGCTCGGCAGTTGGCTATATAGCCTGTCCTTGCCGGAAAGCCGACCGAGTGTTCCGGTGGTCCACCCGGATCGACTTATGAAAACCATGTTGCGGCCCGAGGTGTTTGCGTTTCTGTTGGCGTGCGCGCTCATGCAAGTCAGCCACGGGCCTTATTATACGTTCTATTCGATTTATCTCGAAGCCCATGGCCACAGCAAAAGTCTTATTGGCATGCTTTGGGCATTCGCGGTGTTATGCGAGATTGGCGTGTTTCTATTGATGCAGCGCTTACTCCTGCGGGTGGCGTTACGTCCGATACTGCTGGCGAGTTTCTTTCTGGCGGCGCTACGCTGGTTGTTGATCGGTTTGTTTCCGCACCATCTTTCTATGTTGATCATCGCCCAGGTGTTGCATGCCGCCACCTTCGGAGCGTTTCATGCTACCGCTATGCAAATGGTGTATCGTTTTTTTACCGGCCGCCATCAGCATCGGGGCCAGGCCATTTACGGCTCCGCAAGTTTTGGGATCGGTGGGGCGGTGGGTAGTTTCTATAGTGGCCACACCTGGACTACCTTGGGGCCGGCAGCCACCTTCGGCATCGCCGCGGCCGCCGCGGGTGCGGCCTTTGTGGTGGCGTGTTTTCTACTTAAACCGAAAAAAATCTGAACTGCCCAGATCGTTGCATAGACCGGTTATTTCAATCTTCGGTGGCCAGGGCCTATGCGTAGCAATTGCGCTGGTCGTGGCACCTGTCGCGGCTTGGCCATAGCGGTATCCGTCTCTTTTTTGTCAAACACCAGTGCCAGGGCAATGCATACGTCTTCCAGCAGGCGTATGGTATCCACATCGGTGCGCGGCGACTGCAACAGCGCGAGCCGTATCGGGGCCAGGGCTTCAAAGCTGGCGTCAAGATCGACCCGGTCGCCGAGCCCGCGGCAATGGTTGCGCGCATAGATCGCGGCCAAGATCTGGGTCATGAGCGCATAGTGCACGGCGCTGGATTCGATCAAACCATGCAGCCGGTTAGCCGCGGCATTGACCGGCAGCTGATGGGTGCCCACATGGCGTGCCAGTTGTTCGACCAGTTGGATAAATTTCATCGGCTCTGTTTCACGGTGGCGATCATGGCCTGGGCGGCGTTGGACAGGGTACGCGCTGCGTGGGTAACGATACCCAGCTGGCGGCGTATCCTGACGCCATTAATGTGGACCCGTTTCAGTTCCGCGTCAATCAAGGTGTGGGGCAGGGCGCTCCAGCCGAGGCCTATGGACACGAGCATTTTAATAACCTCTAAATAATTCGTTTCCATACTGATGTGCAGCCGTTCGCGCACCGGCGCCAGGGCGGCGAGTATGATTTCGCGCGTGGCGGTGCCGGTCACCGGCAGTATGGCGGGGTAGTCGGCCAAGGTTTGCAGGGTGCATTTTTTCTTGCGCGCCAAGGCATGGTCATGGCCGACCACGATGTCCAGGGTGTCGTCCCATATGCTGTCGCTGTTTAATGCGGCGTTGCGCGCAGTGGGCAGTGTAATCACCGCCAGTTCCATCTGTCCTGCCTCCACGGCCTGGGAGGCGGCCTCGGAATCCATGAACCGCAGATCCAATTGGACCTCGGGGTGGGCTTGGTAGAATGCTTTTAATGCCGGCTGCAAGCGATGCAGGCCGATGTGATAGCTCGTGCCCAGGGTCAAAGGACCGGCGACGCGTTGCGACAGATTGGCGATACGCCGCTTGGCCTCGGCCACTTCGTTGAGTATACGGCGGGCTTGCGGCAGCAGGGCATTCCCCGCCGGGCTCAGCCGCACCTGCCGTGCCACACGGTCAAACAAGGGCGTACCCAGTTCAGTTTCCAGGGCGGCTATGCGTTTGCTGATGGCCGGTTGGGTAAGAAACAGCGCTTCGGCGGCACGCGAGAACGAGCCGGTGTCGGCGACCGCGGCGAACGCTTGCAGGGTGGCAATATCCATAACTAATAGTAATACATTATATGATAAATATGAATTTGTGTTATTTATTATCCGTGCCTAGTATTGCCGCACGGTGACAACGCGAGATCAGGCCATGGCGGGAAAAACACTGTACGACAAGCTCTGGGATGCCCATGTGGTGCGTCAGAATGACGATGGCACCTGCCTTCTCTATATCGATCGCCACCTGGTGCACGAAGTCACCAGCCCGCAGGCGTTCGAGGGCCTGCGGCTGGCCGGACGCCGGCCGTGGCGGGTGGACGCCAACCTGGCGACCGCCGACCACAACGTGCCCACCACGGATCGCCGCATCGGCATTGCGGACCCGGTGTCACGCTTACAGGTAGAGACTCTGGACGACAATTGCCGCGAGTTCGGCATCACCGAGTTCGGCATGCACGACCCGCGCCAGGGTATCGTGCACGTCATAGGTCCGGAGCAGGGTGCTACCTTGCCCGGCATGACGGTGGTCTGCGGCGATTCCCATACTTCCACCCACGGCGCTTTCGCCGCCCTGGCGTTTGGCATAGGCACGTCCGAAGTGGAGCATGTACTCGCGACCCAATGCCTTATCCTCAAGAAGGCCAAGAACCTGCGCGTGCGGGTCGAGGGCGATATTCCCTCTGGGGTGACTGCCAAAGATATCGTCTTGGCCATCATCGCCCGCATCGGCACCGCCGGCGGGACCGGTTGCGCCATAGAGTTCGCCGGTTCTGCCATGAGCGCGCTTTCCATGGAAGGACGCATGACGGTGTGCAACATGGCCATCGAGGCCGGCGCGCGCGCCGGCATGATCGCCGTGGACCACAAGACCGTGGAGTATGTCCGTGGCCGGCCGTATGCACCTAAAGGCGCCCTATGGGATAGGGCGGTACCTGTGTGGCAAACTTTACAGAGCGATACCGATGCCGTGTTCGATAGGGAAGTGGTATTCGTGGCCGCGGACATTCGGCCGCAGGTGAGCTGGGGCACCTCGCCGGAGATGGTAGTGGCGGTGGACGGGGTGGTGCCCGATCCGCGCCACGAGGCCGACCCGGTACGGCGTGAGAGCATGGAACATGCCCTGAAATACATGGATCTCAAGCCCGGCACCCGCATATGCGATATCCCCATGGACAAGGTCTTCATCGGTTCCTGCACCAATTCGCGCATCGAGGATCTACGCGCGGCGGCGGCGGTGGTTAAGGGCCGGCGCGTGGCAAAAAACATCAAGCAGGCCCTGGTGGTACCCGGTTCGGGGTTGGTGAAGACCCAAGCGGAACAGGAAGGTCTGGATCAAATATTCCTCGCCGCCGGTTTTGAATGGCGTGAACCGGGCTGCTCCATGTGTTTGGCCATGAACGCCGACCGCCTGGCCCCGGGCGAGCGCTGCGCTTCCACCACGAACCGCAATTTCGAGGGCCGTCAGGGCGCCGGCGGACGCACCCATCTAGTGAGCCCGGCGATGGCGGCGGCCGCGGCCATCGCCGGGCATTTTGTGGATGTGCGCGTATGGCGTTGATGATGGCATTTGGGGTACCCAGGACACACCGGGCGGCCAACGATTATTTTTGTAAGGAGAGGCTATGCAGAAATTCGATAAGCTAACGGGGTTAGTGGTGCCCTTAGATCGAGTAAACGTGGATACCGACGCCATTATCCCCAAGCAGTATCTCAAATCCATTAAGCGTACTGGTTTTGGGCCTACGCTGTTCGACGACTGGCGTTATCTGGATCCGGGCGAGCCGGGCATGGATCACGCCAAACGCCGCATCAACCCGGATTTTGTGCTGAATCAGTCGCGTTATCAGGGGGCGGCTATCCTGTTGGCGCGCGAGAATTTCGGCTGCGGTTCCTCGCGTGAGCATGCGCCTTGGGCGCTCATGGATTACGGCATACGCGCGATTATTGCCCCGAGTTATGCCGATATCTTTTATAACAATTCTTTCAAGAACGGATTGTTGCCGATAGTGCTGGCGCGGAACATTGTGACCCACATGTTCGAGGAAACCAGTGCTCATCCTGGGTATCGCCTAACGGTGGACTTGGCCACCCAGACCGTGGCCACACCCGCAGGCCAGATCTATGCCTTCGAGATCGATGCCTTTCGCAAACACTGCTTGCTCCATGGGTTAGATGATATCGGCCTTACTCTCCAGCATGTGGAAGAAATACGCGCCTACGAAGAACATCATCGCCAGCAGGCGCCATGGTTGTTTGCACCGCGTTAAAAACATCTGTGGGCGTGGCCCGCGCTTAATTTTTTAGCTATCCAGAGATATCCATGACAAAAAAGATCGCCATACTGCCGGGAGACGGCATAGGCCCGGAAGTAACCGCCGAGGCGGTGCACATATTAGAGACCTTGCGCCGGGATTTTAGCCTGAATATAGAAACCGAGACCGCGCCCGTGGGCGGCGCCGCCTACGATCAGCACCGCCATCCCTTGCCGGAATCCACCTTGCAGCTGGCACTTGCCGCCGACGCGGTGCTGTTGGGTGCTGTGGGTGGACCGAAATGGGAGCCCTTGCCGATAGCCCTACGCCCGGAGAAGGCGCTGCTGGGACTGCGCGCGCAGCTTAAACTATTTGCCAATCTGCGCCCGGCCATTTTGTATCCGCAGTTGGCGGCCGCATCCACGCTCAAGCCCGAAGTGGTATCGGGTCTCGACATCATGATCGTGCGCGAACTCACCGGCGGTATTTATTTCGGTGAACCCCGTGGGATCCGCATCCTGGAGAACGGCGAGCGCCAGGGATTCAATACCCTGGTCTATTCCGAATCCGAAATCGCACGCATTGCGCACTCGGCCTTTGCCATTGCCCGTAAGCGCGGAAAAAAGCTGTGTTCCGTGGACAAGGCCAATGTCCTCGAGGTGACCGAGCTGTGGCGCGAGGTGGTCACGCACGTCGGTCGGGACTACCCGGACGTGGCGCTATCACATATGTACGTGGATAACGCGGCCATGCAACTGGTGCGCGCGCCTAAACAATTCGACGTCATAGTCACTACCAATATGTTCGGTGACATCCTGTCGGACGAGGCCGCCATGTTGACCGGTTCCATCGGCATGTTGCCCTCGGCGTCGCTCGCCGCTGACCAAAAAGGCATGTACGAACCGATCCACGGTTCCGCGCCGGATATCGCCGGTAAGGACATCGCCAATCCCTTGGCCACCATCCTGTCCGTGGCCATGCTGCTGCGGTACACTCTGGAAGAGGCGGTACTGGCGGAGAAAGTCGAGCGTGCCGTGTCGGCGGTGCTGGACCAAGGCCTGCGCACCGGTGATATTTATACTGACGGCATGACCCGGGTCGGTTGTGCGCAAATGGGCGCGGCCGTGGTCGCGGCGCTCAAGGCATCGCAATCGTAGGCATAACAGAGTTAAGAGATTCTTCTATTTTTTGAATGTGAGGTCTATAGATGAAGCGGGTAGGTTTGGTTGGATGGCGCGGCATGGTGGGTTCGGTGCTCATGCAGCGCATGCAGGCGGAGCAGGATTTCGAGCTCATCGAGCCGGTGTTTTTCAGTACCTCCCAGGTGGGTGGCCGTGGCCCCGCCATCGGCAAAGACATTGCGGTGCTCAAAGACGCCAAGAATATCGCCGATCTCAAGGCCATGGACGTGATTATTTCCTGCCAGGGCGGCGATTACACCAGCGAGATTTTCCCGAAACTGCGCACCGCCCACTGGAAAGGCTACTGGATAGACGCCGCGTCCACCCTGCGCATGGACAAGGACAGTGTCATTATTCTCGATCCCGTGAACCTGGCGGTAATCAAGGACGCCCTTGCGGCCGGTACCCGCAATTTCATAGGCGGCAATTGCACCGTCAGCCTGATGCTCATGGCCATGGGTGGTCTGTTCGAGCATAAATTAATCGAATGGGTGACCGCCATGACCTACCAGGCGGCTTCCGGTGCCGGTGCCCAGAATATGCGCGAATTACTCAAGCAAATGGGCGCAGCGCATAGTTCGGCCGCAGCCTTGCTGAGCGACCCGGCGTCGGCAATTCTGGCTATCGACAAAAAAGTCGCCGATACCTTGCGCAGCCGCGACTACCCTACGGAATTTTTTGGCGCACCCTTAGCTGGCAGCTTAATCCCCTGGATAGACAAAGATATGGGTAACGGCCAAAGTCGCGAAGAATGGAAGGGCCAGGCGGAGACCAATAAAATCCTGGGGCGCAGCAGTCATCCGGTGCCGGTGGATGGCCTGTGTGTGCGCATAGGCGCTATGCGCTGCCACAGCCAGGCCCTCACCGTTAAACTCACCCGCGATGTCCCCATGGATGAAATCAAGGCCATGCTAGCCGGTGCCAATGACTGGGTCAGGGTGATCCCCAACGAACGCGACGCCACGGTGCGCGAACTGACGCCCGCCGCCGTCACCGGTACGCTCGCGGTACCCGTGGGCCGGTTGCGCAAATTGTCCCTAGGCAACCAGTACCTTGCGGCGTTTACCGTGGGTGATCAGCTGTTGTGGGGCGCGGCGGAACCGCTGCGCCGGATGTTGCGCATCCTGTTAGAGAATTAGTTTTACCCTGGGCAGGAACAGCCGTGTGTGGGGCTGCACAGGCGGCTATTATGGTGCGGTATATTATCTTGGAAAGGCCGGGCCCGGGGCTGACATAGCTTGCTAACTATCGGTCAAGTAAGCGAATTTTACCTTTATCCCAGCGACTCGGCGCTTGGTAAAAGCGTATTTGTAAGCTATAGTTGCTTGATGTTTGTAAAGAGTATTACTACTATCGTTACATAAGTCCAAGTAATATAAGCCCTTGTCTAGTGGTCGCTGGGATGTTGGGGGAATAAGTACGATGCAAGAAAAGAGTTCAGTGAAGGCGCGTGCGGTGCACTGGTTGATGGCCGTCGTGCTCCTGTTAACGCCGCTGTTCGCGCACGCCTTGGGGCTAGGAAAACTGGTGGTCCGTTCCGGATTAGATGAGCCCTTGAATGGGGAAATCGAGTTGTTGTCCGCCACTTCCCAGGAAATCAAGACGCTTAAATCATCCCTTGCACCGCGGGCTGATTTCGACAGTGCCGGTATAGAGCTTCCGTTCTTTCTCACCGGCATAAAATATAATGTGATCCAGCGCGATGACGGCCGCAGTTTTCTTACTCTATCCACGGACGAACCGGTGCGCGAACCGTTTCTGCACCTGCTGCTCCAGGTGGAATGGTCTGGCGGCAAGTTAATTCGGGAATACACCGCCTTGCTGGACCCACCACAATGGGCCGCGGGCAGCCCCCCCGATATTCAGACGCCGGAAGTGCCAGGCGAAATCTCTGACGCTGACTTAGTGCCCGACCCGGCTTCCACACTCGCGCAAGCACCGGCAACGGAAACCTTGCCTGTGCCGGGAGAACCCACAGCAGATACCTTGCCCCCAGCACCTATGGAACCGGCTATGGCTGAACCGGCACCCACGCCTACAGTGGTGCCCGAGCCCGAATCCACAGTGGCTAAGGCAAGTGAGCCCACTCCGGTGCCGGAAGCCGCACCCGCGCCTAGCCCCACAGACACTGCCAGCGTCCCAGAACCTGCTGACTCCGCGGCAACTCTATCGCCGGAAGCTAGCCTGCCTGCGCCTCCCTCTGAAAGTCCGGCTGACGCCCCGGTGATGGCACCCGCTATGCCGGAACCCGCTGACCCGGGCTTTACTCCCGAAAGCAATGTCCGGGCCTGGGCCAGTGCCTGGGAATATGGCCCCATAAAAAAGGGTGAGACCCTGGGGCAGATTAGCGAAAAATTGCGTAACGACAAGACACTTACTTCTAAGCAGGTGATGTTGGCTCTATTGCGCGCCAATCCGTCCGCGTTCTATGGCAAGAACGTGAACAATCTCAAGACCGGAATGATACTCAAAGTGCCAGAGCGGGAAGACGTCGAAACGGTGTCTAAAGATCTCGCCGCCCGGGAATTTCAGGCCCAGTACGAGGTATGGCAGAAGTACAAACTCAAGGTGGCAAATGCCAATAGCGTGGTGACGGTGCCAAGCGAGGACACTCAGCCAGCGACCGTCGCCAAGTCAGAACCAGCACCCGAAACGCCCGCCAAGGCGAGCCCACCGACCAAGTCGGCCAAGTCGGCTACACCTGCCCCGAAGGGATCGTCGACCGCGGCGAAAACAGCAAAAGGCGGTGACGACGACCTCCTGAAGATAGTTCGATCCAGCCTGGATGAAAAGACCGTCCCGGAAGGCGCTAAGGCCCCAGGTGTGGAAACGCGCAAAGACGCGGCGAAAGAACAGCGCGCTTTAACCGAGAAAGTTGCCACTCTGGAGGAGGCGATCGAATCCAAGGATCTGCAAAACAAGGAAATGCGCGATCGCCTCGGCAAAATGCAGGAGCAGGTGAAAAATACCTCGCGCCTCATAGATCTGGAGAACAAAGACCTGGCGCAGGCTCAGAAACAGGCAACGGACAGCGCCAAGACAAAACTGGCGCAAGTCCCGGCGCCCGAGCCGGCGCCCACGTCGGCACAGGCAGTCCCGGTATCCCCTACAGAACCACCCAAGACCGAAGCACCACCCGCCGAGCCGCAACCCCAGGCCAGTACGCCGCCGTCAAACTTACCGGCCATGAAGACGCCCAAGGCCAGGCCGCCGGCCGCCCTTCCGCCACCGACGGCTGAAGAACCTTCGATGTTAACCTCGTTTCTCGAGGGCATTACCGACAATTCGTTTCTGTTGCCGGTGATCGTCGTGGTCGGCGTACTGGGTGGCGGTATCCTCGCCATGTATTACGTCCGACGCCGGCGGGCCTCGGCAGAATTCGAGGAAAGTATCCTCTCAGGCGGTGGTCATGGCACCGATAGTTCTAGCATTTCCAATAGCGCCACCCAGCCAGGGGCGAGCGACACCTCGTTCCTGAGCGATTTCAGTCAAGGCGGCATGGGCAATATTCATACCGATGAGGTCGATCCCATTGCCGAGGCCGAGGTCTATCTGGCGTACGGACGCGATGAACAGGCGGAAGAGATTCTTAAAGAAGCCGTGGTGAAGGACCCCGCACGCCACGAGCTCAAACAGAAACTGCTCGAGATTTATCATCAGCGCAACGACGTCGGTGCGTTTGAAACCTTGGCGGAAGAATTATATGCCGCGCTGGAAGGAAAAGGCGGCAAGGTCTGGGATAAGGTTGAGGAAATGGGGCGCAAAATCAGCCCGAAGAATCCTATGTTCCGCGGTGGTGCGCCGGCAGCGGGGGGCAGGGGCTCCAATACTTATGCCTCTATCCAAAACGAGGTCGCCCTAGACGGTGGTGGCGTTGCACCCGACAACAATTCGCTGGGCTTCGAGATGGATGAGATGCTGCACACCCCCCCCGCGGCGCGGGAGTCCACAGAGTCTATGGGAACGGGATTAGATTTCGACCTGGGTGAGAGCACCGCACCGGCATCGACGGCGAACGCACCGGATCTGGATTTTAATTTTAACGAAAACGTCGACCACCGTGGCCAGGCTTCCAATAATATCGATTTTGGTAGCGCATCCTCCACTACCACCGATGACCATGAGATTTCCTTGGATTTTGACATGCCCAGCGCTGCCCCCACGGCCCAGGACGAAGGCTTGTCGTTTGCTAGTGATACGACCCACAACTCGGGGCTGGAATTTGAAAGCGCATCCACAACGTCCGATGCCGATGTAGCGTTGGAAGAACCCCAGTGGGACGAAACCGCCACCAAGCTCGATCTTGCTAAGGCGTATATCGATATGGGCGATGCCGAAGGCGCACGCAGTATTCTGGACGAGGTATTGGCGGAAGGTAACGAATCGCAGAAGGAACAGGCGCGCGACCTGGCGACACAAATTGCATGAGGCTGATCGCGGCTGCGCTGACCGCATAGCCCTTGCATGGCTATGCCCTAGGCTGCGGTTCGCGTCGCTCTAGTAGAATGAAACTGTAAGGGTAGGGGTTTTGCGCGTCGGGTGCATGGTATACCCGGCTGACTTCATACCAAGTGCTACGATCGAAATCCGGAAAGTAGACGTCGCCTGCAATGTCGGCGTCGATTTCAGTGACATAGAGTCGCTGTGCAATAGATAGCGTCTGCCGATAGATATCGGCCCCCCCTATGATGAATATTTCTGTATCTTGCCCCGCTGTCTTTAATGCCTGTTCCACCGTATGTACCACCACGCAACCTGGGGCGGCGTAACCCTCCTGACGAGTGACGACGATGCTGGTGCGTCCAGGTAGGGGTTTTCCTATGTCCTCATAGTTTTTTCGACCCATGATGATGTGATGGCCGGTGGTAAGGCGGCGAAACTGTTGGAGATCGGCAGGTAATCGCCACGGCAGGGTATTATTTTTGCCGATCACGCCGGTGCGCGTCATGGCCCAGATAAGGGAGATCATGGGTCGCTCCAGGACCAAGCTTAATCTTGCTTACAAACTACACCGCCACCGCGGCCTTGATGGCCGGGTAGGGGTCATAATTGTGGAGTTCAAAGTCCGCATAGCAAAAATCGAATAGCGAGGTTACGCCAGAATTGAGCCGCATGCTGGGCAGGGTCCGCGGGGTACGAGTCAGTTGTAGGTGTGCTTGCTCCATATGATTGCTGTACAAATGGGCATCGCCCAGGGTATGAATAAACTCGCCGGGTTTAAGACCGCTCACCTGGGCAACCATTAAGGTCAACAAGGCATAAGATGCAATATTGAACGGCACCCCAAGAAAAATATCGGCGCTGCGTTGATACAGTTGGCAGGAAAGCGCCCCATTGGCGATATAAAATTGAAAAAAGGCATGACACGGCGGCAGCGCCATGCGTGCTATGTCGGCGACGTTCCAAGCGCTCACGATCAGTCGCCGCGAGTCCGGATTCTGTTGTATTTCCTGCAATACCCAGGCAATCTGGTCGATATGACCCGCATTGGGAGTAGGCCAAGAACGCCATTGATAACCGTAAATAGGACCGAGATCACCATTCGCATCGGCCCATTCGTCCCATATACCGACGCCATGTTCTTTTAAATAGCGGATATTGGTATCGCCGCGCAAAAACCAAAGTAATTCATGAATGATGGATTTGAGGTGGAGCTTTTTAGTCGTAAGCAGGGGAAAACCCTGTTGCAGGTCGAAGCGCATTTGGTAACCGAAGACGCTTAAAGTGCCGGTACCCGTGCGGTCGTTTTTTCTCACCCCCTGATTTAAAACGTGATGGATTAGGTCTAGGTATTGTTTCATGGCGGGTGTATCTTCCCATGAATGGGACGGTACGTCATGCCATTTGCCTAAAAATTAAGCAAGTTGTAATGTCCATGACTCCGTTCGTCGGGTCCTGTGTCGGTGCAACGTCTCCGGTGTTCGGTTTCACGCAGGGTAGGGATAGAATTACCCCCTCCCTACTTGTGGCCACTTATTTTGGTAAAAGATTAAAGCCAATTAAATGTAGTGCTCTACCTGATTGCCATAACATCGGAGTTCAATTTTAAATTATGGAAAAATACTTTTTCATGCGGCCCTTGCTGGAAATGCTGGCCAGTGCAAGTTTTCTCCGCTGGCTGGTGGCGAAGACGCTGCGCGTCGCGGCCGCACTAATTGTATTGTTCAGTCTGGTGGCCTTTTTCTATGCGGGTAAAGTCATCTTTGAATTGCCACCCAGTGGCATGCTTGGGGGGATATTGTTTCAAGCGTGTTTTATCGTAGCCATCTATGCGGTAGTGCACGCGTGTTTTATCCGGGCGCGGGATATCGATAAGCTCGGCGCGCACATACATACGATTTTCCCCATGCTCACCCTGCTTCTGAAACTGGCGGGTGAAGCCATGTCGGTTTTTATCGCCCTGGTGGCGGTGGGGGGCGGTGTGTACGTCTGGTTTACCGGAAGAAGCGTGGCGACCATTTTGAATCCCATGCCGGTTTTTTTACCCGCATTCGGGGATACGACCTTTATGGGCGGCATCGAATTCATGGTTGGCGGTATATTGATTGCTATTGTCTTACTGCTGGTTTTTTATGCATTGTCCGAGATCACGGAACTGCTCGCGCGCGTGGTTAAGCCCTGATTCACGCCTGATCCAGGATATTGCGAGTACATGCCGGCTAGACAGGTAATTTCTAAGCTGATTTACCCGATTTAGCCCTGGTTTTCAGCCTTTTCTTCGATGTATCTGGATGCCATGGGGTAGGTGCCCCAATGTGGTCTATTATTTATTCAAACAAACGATATTCTAAGAATCTAGCATTCGGGGATAGTTAATGAGCGCTCCAGATGGCATCCGCATACTGCTGGTGGATGACTCGCGCACTTCGCGGGATTTCTACGCCAGTCTCTTTAAAAAGAGCGGCTACCATACCCGGGTGGCGTGCAGCGTCGACGATGCCCTGCGGGCGCTGGGCGAGACACCCTTCGATATTGCCATTATCGATTACTTCATGCCTGGTGCCAACGGCGATGTCCTGTGCCGGGCGATACGCGCCGATGCCGGCATAAATCATATTCCGGCGGCGATACTCACGGGTTCGTATTCCGATGAAGTGATACGCGTATGCCTGGAGGCGGGTGCCACCGACTGCTTGTTCAAGGAAGAGCCGGTTGAATTATTGTTGGCACGGGTGGCGGCCATGGTGCATTTCGTCAATGTACGTAAAACCATGGACGTGGAGCGGCGTTATCTCGCGGGCATACTCGCCACCTTGTGCGAAGGCGTGTATGGGGTGGACGAGGGTAACCGCATTACTTTCATGAACCCCGCAGGCCTGAAAATTCTAGGATATGCGAGCCCGGAAGAACTGGTCGGACGCAATCCGCACGAAGTCTTTCACTACGCCCAGGCCGATGGCCGGCCCAATCCAGCGGAGACCTGCTTCCTGCATCAGGCCTATGAGCTGGGCGATGCGCTGCCCAACTGGGAAAGCGTTTTCTGGACCCAGGACGGTAAGCAGCTATGGGTGGAGTGCAACGTGATGCCGTTCTTTGATGGGGAAATCCGCAAAGGGTCGGTAGTGGCGTTCCGTGACATTACGCAGCAGCGCGAGCACCTGGAACATCTCCAATGGCAGGCCTATCACGATAGCCTAACGCGGCTGCCAAATCGGCATTACTTTATGGAAATGCTGGAGCGCGAATACTATCGCCTGAAACGCAGCGATGAAGCCACCGGCGTCATGTACATCGATCTCAATAAGTTCAAGCAAATTAACGATCTCGCTGGACATGCCGCGGGTGATCGCCTGTTAGTGGAGCTGAGCGTATTACTGACCCGGCGCCTGCGGGGTGCCGATGTGCTCGCACGCCTGGGTGGCGATGAATTCGGTGTAATACTCCAGAACGTGAACAAACATAGCGTCGTTCAGCTGGCGGAGAAATTCCGCAAGCGCATTGCCAGCTACCCCTTCAGCTATGGCGAGCAGCATTTCGATATCAATGCCAGTATCGGCGTAGCGCTCATGGATAAAAACTCCCAGAGTCCGGATGAAGTCTTATCGCAGGCGGATACCGCAAGCTACATCTCTAAGCGCCAGGGCGGCATGGCAGTGCGTCTATACGCCGCTTCCGGGTCGGCATCAGTCTAGCCGGTGGCAAGCATCATTTGTGCCCGCGACATAGCGCGCTACACCTCTCCAATATCTTTTCCCTATCCTGTATCATATCCCGCTCGAATCGAACGCGGCGCGATCCATAGAGCATGACCGTAAAATATCACATCAAGACCAGTCCCCAGCACGGCAAAGGGGTATTCGCGCGTACCGCCATTACCGCGGGTGAACTGGTTCTGGTATTTTCCGGTTCGCGGCTGCACCGCTCGCAAGTGGATTTCGAAGATTACCATCTGCAGGTTGACGAGGATTTTTATATCGGCCCGTCTGGCGCAGCGGATGATTTTGTCAATCACTCCTGTCAGCCGAATTGCGGATTTCAAAATGGTCTAAACCTCGTGGCGCTGCGCGCCATTGCGGCTGACGAGGAGCTTACCTGGGATTACAGCACCGCCATCGATGAAGAAGGCTACCCCGGCTTTCCGTGTTCCTGCGGTGCTTCCCGGTGCCGTAACGAGGTGAGGTCTTTTCGCGACTTGCCTTCCCAGGTTCAATCACGGTTACGGCCTTGGTTATTGCCTTATCTTGCGGCCAAGTATTTTCCTTTTATTTCCGCAGATACTCGATAGCCAGTTTTTTACCCTTCTCTACCGAAGGCTGGTCGAGCGGATTAATGCCATATAAAAGTCCGGTATAAATAGTGACGCGCTGATAAAGCTCGATGAGCTGGCCCATGGTATAGGCATTGAGTGCCGGCAGGAGCAAGGTCATATTGGGATGGCCGGTATCGGTGATCACTCCGCGAGTTGCCAGGAACTCCGCGTGTATGACATCGGCCAATGATTTACCCTGGAGGTAAGGGAAGAACTGGTGCTCCGAGGCGTGCAGTGGAATAGGCAGATCATGCTCCCACTGGGTGAGTTCGATAAAGGTGAACATTTTGTCGTGCCGTGATTCCAGGTACATCTGCAATTGACTGTGTTGGTCCACGGCACCCATGGCACGTACCGGCAAGGTGCCTGCGGCCGGGACGTCCGGCCGCACGCTGCTCCATTTACCTAGAGACTCTGCCCACAGCTGGCAATACCAGTCTACGAATAGCCGCAAGCGGTTGACATACGGCATCATCACCGAGATACGCTTGTGTCGCACGACGTCCAATAGATAATAAAGCGCCGCCATTTCCAGTGCCGGATTGGTATCGAGACCATTGTTTTGGCAGCGGGCGGCGGTATGCGCGGCACCCCGCAGCAGCAGCGCAACGTCTACCCCCACTACCGCCAGTGGTAACAATCCGACCGCGGTCAGAACCGAGTAGCGTCCGCCGACTTGGGGAGGGACCGGCAGGCTGGTGATATTGTCTTGCTTTGCTAAATGCCGCAGCCAGCCTGACTTCGGATCGGTAACAAGCCACTGCTGACGGTGCGCCTTTTCAGCCCCAAGTTTTTTCTTGAGCCAGTCTCGCAGGATCAGATACTGCACAACGGTTTCGATGGTCCCTCCGGATTTGCTAATACATAGCAGGGCGGTATGTCCGGGGTCGAGTTGTGATAGCAGGTGGTGCATATGATACGGATCGATGTTCTCGACAAAATATAGGTGCGGACCCGCAGGCCCTTCATTTCCGTGCTGGAGTGCGTGATGTATGGCCTTGGTTCCTAGGCTGGATCCCCCGATGCCAATGAGGATAATGTCGCGGAACTTGCGTAGTTCGGCGGCCACCGCTTCGATTTCTTGCAAGGTCGAGGGCATTTCATGCGCCAGATTCAGACAGGCAAACTCCGCATCCAAGCCGTTTTCCGACTTCGCGGTCAGGGTGCGGTGCGCGCGCGCCAGGTCACTGGAAATTCGCTCCATATCTTGTGCGCTGATTCCTTGGTCGCCCACCTGTTCCCGGAACATATTGCGGGTATCGACGGAAAGTGTGCTATTTTTTTCGACTTCGGACGGAGTAGTCATCTAGATATTACCGTGTTTGTTGTATACTTGGCCGCAGCCATGCTTGGCATCGGCGACCTTTCTTGAGCCCGACTAGCTTCGCATTTCTTAGTTACCATTGCGAGACTTGACGGCTTACAGATATACGCATAGTCGATTGGCTGGTGTAACGCCCGCTCTTGCTGTTCGCAGCGATAGCGGTGATGGTGCCACAAGCCTTGCTTGCCGACAGCCTGTTGGTTTGAAGAATTTTGTCGTTTTGGGGATTAAATTTTGTTATAAATGTTAAAGAAATTTAGACCCGCACAATAAATTTTCTTTAAAACCCACTGCCACCTATGGTAGTCGAGAAACAGCATGTATAGAATCGCGCCGGCTTTGGCCGAATTTGTTTATTTTAACTACTGGAGATTGCTCGAATGTCGAAGAAACTGCTCGTAATGATGCTGTGCGTTTTTGCCTTGGCCGCCTGTGAGAAGAAGGCCGCGGACGCCCCGGCCCCTGCTGCTATGCCGACTACCCCGGCAGCCGAGGCCCCGGCCCCTGCTCCGATGAACGAGGCCCCGGCCCCCATCGATAAGAAGTAAGCAGAACGTCGTCTCCCCCGGCAGCGGCCGGGGGGTGGGCATATGCGCCCTGCCTAGCACAGGCAGGGCGTGCTCACACGTGCAGCCGCTCCGCAGCTTCTAGAGTATTTAGCAGTCGGGTAGCTACTGTCATCGGGCCAACACCCCCCGGTACCGGCGTGATCCACCCCGCTCTTTCCTTTGCCACGGCGAAGTCTACGTCACCCACCAATATGCCATCGGGACCACGGTTGATGCCTACGTCTATCACGATGGCACCCAGTTTAATCCAATTGCCTTTTACTAAGCCGGGCTTGCCCACAGCTACCACGATAATATCCGCCTGTGCTAATTGGGCGGGTAAATCGCGGGTAAAGCGGTGGCAAGTAGTGACGGTACAGCCTGCCAGCAATAGCTCCAGGCCCATGGGTCGGCCCACATGATTAGAGGCGCCCACGACCACGGCATTTTGTCCACGGAGAGGCTGACCGGTGCTCTCTAGGAGAGTAATAATCCCACGCGGAGTGCAGGGCCGTAACACCGGCATACGCACTGCCAAACGC
>JANOTM010000049.1:0-1923 GCA_031416355.1 Gammaproteobacteria bacterium | reverse complement strand
CGCTGGAGCACATCCAGACCCGGAGCACTACGAGATCCTCGTGCGTCTGGAGGATGAAGACGGCAAGATCATATCCCCCGGCGCCTTTATCCCGGCGGCGGAGCGCTACAACATGATGCCGCAGATAGACCAATGGATTATTCGTGCCACATTCGATCTGCTGCGCAATCAACCCAACGATAGCCGGCGCAAGAAGGTTGCCGTCAATCTCTCTGGACAATCCTTGTGCGAGGATAATTTCCTGCAATTCGTCATCCACCAGCTGGACGCCTCCGGCATACCGCCGGAACATATCTGCTTCGAAATCACCGAGACCGCCGCCATCGCCAATCTCAATCGCGCCATGCACTTTATCTCCATACTGCGCGGCATGGGCTGCGTATTCGCCCTGGATGATTTCGGCAGCGGCTTGAGTTCATTCAATTACCTCAAAAATCTTAAAGTCGATTATTTGAAATTGGACGGGAATTTCGTCAAGGAAATGCTGAACAACCCCATAGACCGCGCCCTGGTGGAGGCCACCAACCAGATAGGCCATGCCATGGGTATCAAGACCATCGCGGAATTCGTGGAAAACCAGGAAATCTTGGCAGCGCTACGTACCATAGGCGTGGATTATGCCCAAGGCTACGGTATCGCAAAACCGTGCCCAGTCGAAGACGTTTTTATTGTAGCGCGCAAACAGGCCGGTAACGGCTGACTTTATTGTCTGTATTTTAAGATATCGTCTGGTAGTAAATATTCTGCGGGTGGTTGGCCTGGGCGAAAAAGAACCAGCGTTCGACTAGGAGCCCGAGGTACTGCACACAAAACGCCGCCAGCAACACTACTGCGGAATCGCTCCCGACGCCGGTCCATAACAACAGCATGGGCAGCGGAAATACCAACACCAGGAACACCCATTTGATCGCACGAAACAGCGTCGGCTTCACACCGTGGAAGAATTCGCGTGTATTGAACGAACCGCCCATAAAACCCTGGGATTTCTGGACAATGCGGCTGTGGCGTATGCCGATGGCGCTCTGGGGTGTGGACTTGTACTTGATGCGGGCGTTGCGCATTAGGGAAGCAATGCGCGTTATCAGTACCGCGACCGTGAAGATCAGGGCCCACGCCGCGTAAAAATACATCAATTGCGGCGCGCGGTAAGCGGCATACGCGGCCGCCAGCAGGAAACCCGAAGCCAAGCCAAAGAGTGTGTAATTAACCACCGTCAGCCACGACGCCCACTCCTGCAGAAATTTGATGCAGGCGTAGATCATACCGGTACATAGAAACAGCGCAAACGCGACCACCACCGTACCCGCCCCCACCAGCAGGGACAGATCACCCGGCACCGAAGTGGTAATGCCGATAACGCCCAACTCCCAATCGAGAAAATGCACCAAGCCGTACATCATGGTGCCACCGATCATGGCGGGCAGCACGATGACCTCGCGCGACAGCCACGAGGTACGCCACATGGCGGCGGAGCGCCACGCCCGCTCCGGATGCCCGAGATGAAAAAACGACGCCACCAGACCGGCAATCAAAAGTACCGCCACCATGGCACTGCCGTAGGCATAAAACAGACGATCCTGCGCCGGCAGCAGGCCCAGCGCGGCATACCCCTGCGCGGTATACAGCGCCAGAAACAAACCCTGACCGACGCCGATCAGGGTAGTCAAAAAAATCACGGAAAATGCAGGGTGCATGCTTCGGGCTCCATTATAAAAGCAGCGGAAAGCTGCCAAGAGAAAAGGAAAATATTTTGGGATCGTACTTTCGTACCAGGTTTCTTTTCTCTTGTATCTTTTCTCTTTCCTCTGCCTTTAGCTTACCAGCTAGTTACATCATCCAACGACGGTTCATTCACATTCGGCTTGGGCTGCTTGCCTTCCTTCTTGAGCGGATTGTCTGCGCGTATGAGTTCGTCCTCGTGGA
>JANOTM010000048.1:0-5579 GCA_031416355.1 Gammaproteobacteria bacterium | reverse complement strand
TATCTATCGGGGTGGAAACGGCGTTGCAGATCGCGGTAGCGCGCTGAAAGATCGGCGCTATCGATGTCGAAGGTCAGCGGCAGTTCGAATAATTCAAAATAGTTTCTTCCCAGTTCGAATTCTTTCCGGCCGGTTTGCATAGGCGCTCATACCCACCGTGCTCAGACGGTAAAGCTCTCGCCGCAACCGCACTCGCCTTTGACGTTGGGATTATTAAACTTGAATCCTTCGTTGAGTCCTACGCGGGTGTAATCCAGTTCGGTGCCATCCAGGTAGGCGAGGCTTTTGGGGTCGACGATGACCTTCACGCCATGATATTCAAATACCATGTCTTCGGGCTGGATCGCATCGGCGAACTCCAGCACATAGGCCTGTCCGGAACAACCGGAGGTGCGCACTCCCAGCCGCAGACCCGCGCCCTTGCCGCGGCTGATCAGGGATTTACGTACATGTTCTGCCGCGCGTTCAGTCAGACTAATTGCCATGGTTCGCACCTTTCTCGCAGTCGGAAACGAATCGTGTATACACCGGCCTTAGGCCGCCGAGACTTTGCTTTGTTTGTGGACGCCGGCCTTGGCCTGGTAATCGGCGATGGCGGCTTTGATGGCGTCTTCCGCCAGCACCGAACAGTGGATCTTCACCGGCGGCAGCGCCAATTCTTCTGCGATGTGGGTGTTCTTGATCTGGGACGCTTCGTCCAAGGTCTTGCCCTTCACCCATTCGGTCAACAAAGAGCTGGAGGCAATGGCGGAGCCACAGCCATAGGTCTTGAACTTGGCATCTTCAATAATACCGTCGGCATTGACCTTGATTTGCAATTTCATCACATCGCCGCAAGCGGGGGCGCCCACCATGCCGGTGCCCACGGTATCGTCGCCCTTGTCGAACGAACCGACATTGCGCGGATTTTCGTAATGATCTAAAACTTTATCGCTGTACGCCATAACCGTTACTCCTATTTAATATACAGGGTTACTACTTGCACGGCGTTTATCTTTAAAAACTTTAGTGGGCAGCCCACTGTACCTTGCTGAGATCAATGCCATCCTTGTGCATTTCCCATAGGGGCGACAGTTCACGCAGCTTGCCGATTTTTTCCCTCACGAGTTTGATGGTGTATTCCACGTCGTCCTCGGTGGTAAAGCGCCCGAGGGTAAAACGTATCGAACTGTGCGCCAGCTCGTCGTTGCGGCCCAGGGCACGCAATACGTATGAAGGCTCGAGGCTCGCGGAGGTGCACGCGGAACCCGACGACACCGCCAGGTCCTTGAGCGCCATAATCAGCGATTCGCCTTCCACAAAGTTGAAACTAATATTGAGGTTGCCGGCGATACGCTGCGCCATGTCGCCGTTGATGTACACCTCCTCGATGTCCTTGAAACCTTCCACCAGCCGGTCGCGCAGCTTGCGGATGCGGGCGGTGTCGCTGGCCATTTCTTCCTTGGCGAGGCGGAAGGCCTCGCCCATGGCGACGATCTGATGGGTTGGCAAAGTGCCCGAGCGCATACCGCGCTCGTGTCCACCGCCGTGCATCTGCGCCTCCAGGCGCACGCGCGGTTTGCGGCGTACGTACAGGGCACCTATGCCCTTGGGACCGTAAATCTTGTGCGCCGACAAGGACAGTAGATCCACGTTCATGGCATTGACGTCGATCGGCACTTTGCCGGCGCTCTGGGCCGCATCCGTGTGAAACAGAATGCCGCGCGCGCGCGCCAGCTTACCGATGGCGGCGATATCCTGGATAACGCCGATCTCATTATTGACATGCATGAGCGAGACCAAAATCGTATCCGGGCGCATGGCCGCTTCCAGCTTCTTCAGACTGACCAGGCCATTGGGCTCGGGATCCAGGTAGGTGACCTCGAAACCATCGCGCTCCAACTGGCGGCAGGTGTCGAGCACCGCCTTGTGTTCGGTCTTGCAGGTAATAATGTGCTTACCCTTGCCGCTGTAAAAATGGGCCGTGCCTTTGATTGCCAGGTTATCGGATTCGGTTGCGCCCGAGGTCCAGACGATTTCCTTGGGATCGGCGCCGATCAGCGCTGCTACTTGCGCGCGGGCGTCTTCCACCGCCTCTTCCGCATGCCAGCCGAACTGATGGGAGCGGGACGCCGGATTACCAAACTCCCCGTCCAGGGTCAGATAGCGGCACAACTTCTCCGCCACTCGAGGATCCACCGGGGTAGTAGCAGAATAATCCAGATAGATCGGCTTTTTCATTTAACTCTCCACCCTACTACACAGCATTCTTGCATTGACGCGTAAGACATCCGCCCGCGGTGAAACGACTCTAGACCATGGTTACCCGGTCGCGGTTGCTCTGGCGCCGTGCCACTTCCTGTACCGTGGGCTTGCTCACCAAATCCCCCAAGGTAATGCCACTGAGGAATTCACGGATACGCTCGCTTAAGTCCTCCCACAAGTAGTGGGTCAGGCAGCGTTCTTCACCATCGCAATTCTGTTCACCCCCGCAACGGGTGGCATCGATATTTTCATTAATGGCCACGATGATCTGCGCCACCGATATAGCGGATGGGGCGGTAGCCAAATTATATCCGCCCCCGGGTCCACGCACACTGTCCACTAAACCATTGCGGCGCAGGCGGGCAAATAGCTGTTCCAGATACGACAATGAAATTCCCTGACGTCGGGCGATATCCGACAGGGTCACCGCACCCTGTTCGTAGTGTAGGGCCAAATCAAGCATGGCTGTTACGGCATAACGTCCTTTTGTGGTTAGCTTCATTGCTATACTCCCTGATGGATATTCAATTCTCCCCTTTTAACAAACCCGACGTATTTAGTCAACTACTTTTAAAACCCCTTATTCTTTGTCTTTTAGCTCCTGCCTCACGTCATCGTCAGCGAGCCGGTGGAGCTCAATGAGGGGTATGTCTTTGCCCAGCATCACGATGCCGGCCTTTTTCAGTGCTAGGTCCACTTGCTCCATTTTCTGGTCCATGGCATGCACATGATCCAGGATGCAATCTATGGCATGGGCCACAGGGTCCGGCATTTGCCCATGCTGGCCATAGGCGTCAAATCCTATTTTATCGGCAATGGCCTTGCGGTGACGGGATTTTTCGTCCACCGGCGCCATAATGTGTCCCGGTATGCCCACCACCGTGGCGCCTGCAGGCACGTCTTTGACTACCACGGAGTTCGACCCGACGCGCGCATTATCACCCAGGGTAATAGGCCCCAGGATCTTGGCCCCGGCGCCCACGACCACATTATTTCCCAGGGTCGGGTGGCGTTTTTCCTTCTGCCAGGTCGTGCCGCCCAGGGTGACACCGTGGTAGAGCGTGCAATCATCGCCAATTTCGGCAGTTTCGCCTATCACAACACCCATGCCATGATCGATGAAAAAGCGCCGCCCAATTCGGGCACCGGGGTGAATTTCAATACCGGTCAGCCAACGCCCGAGGTGCGCCAGCATGCGCGCCAACCAATATCCGCGCCATTTCCAAATGCGGTGGGAAATCCGGTGCAGCCATACAGCATGCAGTCCCGGATACAGGGTTAATACCTCCAAACGCGAGCGCGCCGCCGGATCGCGCTCGAATACACAGGCTATGTCTTCCCGTAAACGTTTAAACATAAGTAAGCTCTAATTAAGAAGTATCCGACCGTTTATGTCAAGATTTGCTAGGCCAACCCTGCTGTACGGCGGTGAGTATGCCACGCAATATATTCAGTTCATTATTGTCGAGGCGCGCACGGTTATACAGGCGCGTTAAGCGGCGCATCAATCTGCGTGGGTTTTCCAGATCGAGAAATTGGATCTGCACCAATACCTCTTCCATATGGCGATAGAGACGTTGCACATCATCGGCGCTGGCCAAGGGAGACGTGTCGTCCCCTGCCCCCTCTTCCGCCAGCATGTTCGAACCGCTAGCGGCTTGCCACAATTCATATGCCATCACTTGCACCGCGCAGGCCAAGTTCAGGGATGAAAACTCGGGATTAGCGGGTATCGATACCAGATAGTGACACCTATCCAATTGTTCATTGGTTAAACCGGTGCGCTCCGTCCCAAAAAGCAGCGCCACAGGCGCTGCTACCGCCTCTACTACTAATCTCTGTGCCGCATCCGATGGAGTGAGTGTAGGCCAGGCGATAGTGCGGGAGCGGGCGCTGGTGCCCACCACCAGTTGGCAACCTTCAAGGGCGTCATCCAGCGTCGTGCATACCTGGGCACGGTTGAGCACGTCGCCCGCCCCGGCAGCACGCGCCGTAGCTGCGCCATCCGGAAATTCGCAGGGAGACACCAAGACGAGGTTATCCAAGCACATGTTTTTCATGGCCCGCGCCACACCGCCGATATTTCCGGGATGCGTGGTATTAAGCAGAATAATTCGAATATTGGCGAGTGACATAAACCGGTTTTTGCCCTACAAACTGCGCTTGTCGTCCATGGACGCGGCCACGGTTAAGATCGCAGGCTCTCAGCTAAGGTGGTAGTGTCGCATTTAAATGCCGTCTTTTGCCAGAGGAAGCGTGTGCCGGCTGAAAAACCCGGCGGTAACAGGTAGAATGCGCAGCTTTTCCGCACTTTAACAATTTGGGGTAGGTCATGCATCCGATGCTGAATACGGCCGTGAAGGCCGCGCGGCGCGCCGGTAAGGTCATACTGCGCAATCTGGCACAAGTTGATCGTTTGGCAGTAGAAACTAAAGGGCGCAATGACTTCGTCAGCGAAGTGGATAGGTTTGCCGAGGCTGAAATCATCAGTGTCATACGCAGTGCCTACCCCAATCACGGCATCCTGGCAGAGGAGAGTGGACGCCAGCCGGGGGATGACTATTTATGGATCATCGACCCCCTCGATGGCACCACCAACTATTTACACGGCTACCCTCAATTTGCCGTTTCCATAGGGCTGTATCACCAAGACCGAGCGACCCAAGCGGTGATCTTTGATCCCTTGCGCGACGAGCTGTTTACCGCGTCGCGCGGCGCCGGCGCCCAGCTCAACGATAGACGCCTGCGTGTCAGCGAGGTCGCGCGCATGGAAAGCGCCTTATTGGGAACTGGCTTCCCCTATAAATCCATGGAGAATCTCGATGCCTGGATCGCCAGCTTTCGCGCCCTGTTGCCCGTGTGCAGCGGCGTGCGGCGTGCAGGCTCGGCGGCCCTGGACCTGGCGCACGTGGCCTGCGGCCGGCTCGATGGTTTCTGGGAGATCGGACTTAATCCCTGGGACATCGCCGCCGGCTGCCTGCTTATCGAAGAAGCCGGAGGCAGAGTGAGCGATTTTGCCGGAGGTCAAGGGTTTCTCGAAAGTGGCAACGTGGCAACGGGCAATCCAAAAATCTACACCGAGATGCTGCGATTACTCCAGGAATCGTTGCCGCCGCAACTGCGGCGCTAACGTGATTAATATACAGTGCTGCCTATGCCATTATTGGCGCGCCACGCCGACAAACAAAATTTGTTCGAATGCGCCGGAACGCTCAAGTACGCGCATGACGCGCACGCGCTGCGGTTTTTCGTCACTATTGATGAGATAAATATCGCGGCCTGCCTGGCATAAGCTTGGGGCAACCAGCAAGGTCGCGGGTTGATGCAGGGCCGGA
>JANOTM010000047.1:0-15626 GCA_031416355.1 Gammaproteobacteria bacterium | reverse complement strand
GTTTGCCCCTCACCCCGGCCCTCTCCCGGAGGGAGAGGGAGAAAAGCGGTACGCACTATTTAGCGGTCGGGTTAGTAAGACAGTTCCATATTCGATGTAGGGTGGGTTAGGCATGCAGTTGGTATTGTAACCCGTTAGGTGTGCCGCCAGGCACTCATTGAAAAAGTGTTGTGTTGCTGCGCAACGTTGGTGGGTTACGCAAAAAACGCTAACCCACCCTACATTTAACATTTAGGTTTGAGTAAGTGTCGTTCGGATCTGAGTCGGGTTTTTTATTGTTTCTCCGCGACCACGCGACCTTCGGGGTTTAGGAATACTCGGTAGCGGTTGCCGTCTTTACAGGTGGCGATGTTGTCGTTGTCGCCTTTTTTGGTGACGCTGACGACTTTTTCGCAGGGTAGGCCCAAGAGTGCGATCACGGATGTTAAATCCTTGGCGACCGATATGTCCTCTGCTGCCTGCGACGGTATGGAAAAAAATAGTGTTACTACAGCCATCATGGCCCAGCTTTGTGTACGTGTGATCATGGTGTTACTCCTGTGTCAGATTAAATAGTTGCAAACTTGGCGGGGTCCGCGAGGATGCCCCAGATGGCTTCGCGCGACGCCAAAATAGTACGCGCCAGCACCGGGTCGCTGTCCTGCAGGAGCGAGAGCACTTTGAGTAGCAGCATGTCGTAGGGCTGCCTAAGCTCGGTGAGGCTGGTTTTGGCCCGGCCCTGGTAATACGCGCGAAATTGATTCAGCAGGTCGTCGACTTGATTCTTGAGCGCGATCTTGGTGAATACACCTATGGCATCGGTTTCCCGGAGTCGCTTTTCCAGGGACGCCATATCCAAGGGCGGTAGCACCTGCTTGCCTGGACTGGCGACGGCGTTCTGTTTTTTCCGGGCCGGTTCTGCGGGAATCTCAGCCGGGGTCTTGGCGACACGCTCAGTGGAAGGCGTTGTGGCCGGCGCGTTCACCGACTCGACCACAACCGCTCCGTTCTGTGATGCGTCGGCCTGGGGTGGCGCGCGATCTATGGCAACGCAGCCTGTCGCGGCGATGAAAATCAATAGGGATCCGGCGACGCTCGTTGCCGGATCCCACCGCCCTACAACGCAATTCTTTATAAAACTATTGTCCATATGCCCTCACGCTCGTGCTTGCTATCCCGCTTTAACGTGCTCTGGAGTAAACCTTGGTTCTATGTACTATATCAGCTTCGTTCATGGTAAATAAATCGGGTCGATCTGCACCCCGAGGCAGGTATGGTTCACCCACAAACAGTCTAACGAAGTCAGGTTGTTTATGCTTTAATGCCATATAAAATAAGAAGTAAATTGACTCCACCCCACTTACTCCAGGAGAACTACCCATGACGATCTCAATGTACCAAGCCTCGGTGCCGGTATTCACCCGCATGTTAAATAACCTCGCCACGATACTGGAAAAGGCGGCGGCCCATGCCGAGGCCAAAAAAATCGACCCCGCGGTGTTCATCAATGCCCGTCTCTATCCCGATATGCTGCCCTTGGCGCGCCAGATTATGATCGCCTCGGATACCGCCAAGGGCGGGGCGGCGCGGCTGGCGGGAGTGGAACCGCCGAGCTATGAAGACAATGAAACCTCCTTCCCGGAATTGATCGAGCGTCTGCGTAAAACCATTGCCTACCTCAACACCCTAAAGCCTGGACAGATCGACGGTTCCGAGAAAAAAACGATTACGCTTAAGACGCGTAACGATACACTCACGTTCGAAGGAATGACATTTTTGCTTAACCGTGCCTTGCCCAACCTGTATTTTCATGTTTCCACTGCCTATGCCATATTACGGCACAACGGCGTCGACATAGGCAAGAAGGATTATCTGGGGAAATTCTAAGCATCGTGCATTACGGCAACTTCCTAAAGTGAATCATGGGCAGCCACCTGGAATTATACGATTCCCGAGTGAACCGCATAAACTGGGCGGATGATGTGGTGATGGTTCATTTCTCCCATGCCCATATCCGCAAGTCCAAGGGCAAGCCTGGCCGCGACCTGGGCACTTCTTGGAGTCGGGAGGCGGGGTTGATCCTGCGGGAGGCGGCCGCCACCGGACCATTACCAACGCTGCCCAACACCATATCCGAAGGATACTTAGAAGTGGGCGGTATTCGGCACGAGGACATACCTCTTCCCTTTAAACGTAAAGTAGACGCAAGGCTCTACTTGCTGTTTGTCGACGGCGGCCGGGTGGAAATTATCGGCAAAAGGCCGACCATAGTGTTGCTGGGTACGCCCATATACCTGGAAAATTACTCATAATATCTAGCCCTCGTCGGTGCGGTCGGCATCCATACCGGTGCTGGGAAAGCTTATGACAGACACGACCCAAACATCTATACTGGATACCTACTCCAGCGGGTTCTTGGGCATGAGAAAAAACGGCGTGTACCCATGGCATGCCACCGGTGTGGCACTGGCAGCGATGCTGGTAAGCTTGCTCGGTTGCGCCGGGCCGGCCACCCGCGACAACGTGGCCTTGGTATCCACGGTCGGCGAGCGCCCGGCGAAATCCGCCCCGCCGTCGCGGCCTATGCCGCCGAACCCCATGGCGTTGGGGAGCGCGACCGCGGCGATTACGATTATCGAATTTTCCGACTACCAGTGTCCTTATTGCCGGCGCTTCCATGAAGAAGTCCTGCCGGCTTTGCGCCAGGCGTACATCGATACCGGCAAGGTGCAACTGATCTTCAAGGATTTCCCATTGTCCACACACTCCGAAGCAATGCCGGCGGCGCTGGCGGGGCGTTGTGCCGCCGCCCAAGGAAAGTTCTGGCCCATGAACGAACTGCTGTTCTCCCATCAGGATAAGCTCGAGGCTACGCTTTATCCGAGACTCGCTCAAACCCTTAACCTAGACGCCGAAGCGTTCAAAAAGTGCATGCAGAACCCCGCCCTGCGCCAGGCGGTGCAGCGGGATCAGAATCAGGCGCGCGGCCTCAATATCAATTCCACCCCAAGCTTACTCATCGGCCGCATGCAGGGCGAACGCATGGTAATAGAACGGGTTGGGCACGGGTTTACCAATTTCGCCACCTTGTCGAGTGAGCTCGACAAACTGCTGGCCGACGGTACATCGACAAAATAGGCCTATGGACATCCCTGCCCAGCACACTCACCTATTGGTGCCCCGTGGTCTGCGCTGCGCCTGTTCTTTGTTGCTGTTCATCTGCGCCCTGCCCGCTGCCTACGCCGCTGAACCGGCGGGCCTGACCACTGAACAACTTGCGCCCATTAAGCATGCGCTACATAAGCTCATACGCGCAGAGATGAAATCGAAAGACGTGGCAGGCCTGAGCATCGCCCTCGTAGAAGACCAAAAGATCGTATGGGCCGAAGGCTACGGCTATGCCGACCGCGCGCGCCGACTGCCGGCACACGCCGGCACGCTCTATTCCGTAGGCGGGCTTTCCACGCTCATTACCGCCACCGCCGTGTTGCAGCTTGCCGAACAGGATGCGATAGACCTCGACCAGCCGGTCAAGAAATATTTACCCGAATTCTCTATCCGTTCGCGTTTTCCCAATGGGCCGGAAATCACTGCGCGTCACCTGCTCTCACATCACTCCGGTCTGCCGGCCATGCATTTCAAGGGCATGTGGGCAGCGAAGCCGGAGCCGATCGCGGCCTTCGTTGCACGCCTCAAGGATGAATACGTCGCCTACCCGCCGGGCCACGTCTTTTCACCTTCGTTTCCGGGCTATGACGTGCTCGGGCGTGTGCTCGAAACCCACTGCAAACAGCCATTCGCCGCGTGCATGCAGGAGCGTCTGCTCGCACCGCTCGGCATGAAATATTCCACCTTCGATTACAAGCGCGCCAACCGCTCGCTGCTGAGCGTGCATTACTGGAAAGAAAAACCCATTGCCATACAGACTGCACGCGATACACCGGCCGCGGGATTGATAAGCAGCGTGACCGAGCTTTCCTATTTTATGCAGATGCTGTTCGCAAATGGAACGTCGAACGGCAAGCAAATCGTCAAGCCACGCAGCATCAGCGACATGCTGCGTGTGCAGAATACCGATGTCACACTCGATCTCGACACGCGCGTGGGCATGGCGTGGCGCCTGAGCGGCGTGCGCTTACCTCAGGGAGGCACCGTCGCCTGGCTCAGCAACGAAAGCCCCTTTGCGCGTGGCCGTATGGTGATGGTGCCGGAACACAAGCTCGGGGTAATCGTGCTTACGAATAGCTCGCACTCGACCGAGATGGTAGAGAAGATCAGCGAGCGGCTGCTGGAGCGGGTGCTGCAAACGCGCAAGGCCATCGCACCCGAGCCGCGCCTGACCATGGCCACAGCGCGTACGACACCACCGCAGCGCGCAGACATAGTCGGCCATTACGCCACCGCTCTCGGGCTCATCTCGGTCACGGCCGACAAGGACCGCTACCGTGCGCAGATGTTCGGAAAATCGCTCAATCTCAAACGCCAACCCGACGGACTGTTTGCGCCTGAATACCGCTTATTGGGTCTGGTCCCGATTCCCATCTCGGTACTCAAAGAGGCGCGCATGACGACAACGAACATCGGTGGTCGTCACCTTGCCGTCGCCTACTACCGCAACCAGGCCCGTCGCCTCGGAGAGCGCATAGAACCGCAGCGCCTGCCGGAAATCTGGCGCAAACGCCTAGGCGAATATCACGTGGTGGAGCGCGACCCGTTACTCGACTTGGTGAAATTTGGAAAAGTCGCCCTGACTTACTCCGACGACCTGCTGTACTTTCACTATAACGTGCCTGGTTGGCTTGATCTGGTCGCCAACATTCCGGTGCGACCGGTTTCCGACACCGAGTTAGTCATCGAAGGCACCGGGTGGCTACTGGGCGAGACCATACAAGTCGTCCAACGCAACGGCAAGGAATACCTACGCTACTCCGGCTACGAACTGCGCCGCTAAAACCGCGTCAGATCCGAATGGCCCTTACTTAAACCTAATTGTAGAGTGGGTGAGCGTAGTTTGCGTAACTCACCAAGCGTTGCGTAACTCACCAAGCGTTGCGTAGCAACACAACCCCTTTTAAGGAGTGCCTGGCGGCACACCTGGTGGGTTACGGCACACACTGCGTGCCTAACCCACCCTACGTTGAATATGAATCTGCCTAAGCAAGTATCATTCTGATCACATTTCAGTTTCCTCTAATATACAATCCTGCTAATATCGAGCAAGTTTCTCATACATGCTGTCTACCCGTTCACAAGGAGGTGAGCTGTGCCCCGCAAGCCCCGCTTTATTCTGCCCGGCGTTCCTCAGCATGTCATACAACGCGGCAACAATCGTGGACCTTGCTTCTATACCGAGGCCGATTACCGATATTACTTAGCAGCGTTGCAAACCGCCAGCGCGCGAAATCACTGCAGGTTACACGCCTATGTCCTCATGACTAATCATATTCATTTATTAATTACGCCGTTCATGGAGCACGGTATCTCCCATACTATGCAGGATGTCGGCCGCAAATATGTCCGGTATATCAATACCACCTATCATCGGTCCGGCACGTTGTGGGAGGGGAGATATAAGGCGAGCTTAGTGGACAGCGAGACCTATCTCCTCACTTGCATGCGTTACATGGAGATGAACCCGGTCCGCGCCAATATGGTGGATCATCCCGGAGACTACCGCTGGTCCAGCTATCACGCCAATGCCCAAGGCAAGGACAGCCTCCTGATCCAGCCGCATCCTATCTATCAGGCACTGGGCGCAACAGCCGATGCCCGCCAACGCGCTTATCGCGAGCTGTTTCGGCATATCCTGGACGATGATATGTTAAACACAGTTCGTACCGCCTTGAACGAGGAATTGGTTTTAGGGCGGGAGAATTTTAAAGACAAAATAGAAGACATGGCCCAGCGGCAAACCCGGCGAGGTATAAATGGTCGGCCGCGTATTGAAGATGCGCCGGGCATGTATTACGTGGTATGAGGCTTGTTGGTATATTAGTGGCGACTTGAGTATGGCTCGAATGGCACTTACCCAAGCCTAAATGTAGGGTGGGTTAGGCACGCAGTGTGTGCCGTAACCCACCAGGCGTGCCGCTAGGCACTCATTAAAAAGGCGTTGTGTTGCTGCGCAACGTTGGTGGGTTACGCAAAAAACGCTAACCCACCCTACATTGAATAGGGAACTGCCTTAAGTAAGTGCCTTCGGATATGACCCGGGTTTTCCGCAGTACAGAATTCTGATCACTCTGCTAATTTTCCCTTTGTGGTAGTCAATGCCGGAATGCCGCCTCTGATGGTTGAAGCCTCGAGGTCAGATCCCAGTATTTCCCAATATTAGCGGAAAATGAGATCTGACCCGGGTTTTTCGATGGGGACGCCGTCGCGGTAGAGTAGGCGTTGGCTGGGGTGGGCGGCGACGCGCGGGCCGGGGGTGATGAGGCCGCTGAGGTTGAGCGGGTCGGCGGCGCTGAGGGTAATGAGGTCGCCGTGTTTGGGTTGGTTGCGGATTTCGCGTAATGCGGCAACCGCATCGGGTAGGGCGTATTGTTCGCCGGCGAAGCCTTGCACAAAACGGCCGCCGCGCAGTTCGCCGCGTGCCTCCATGCGGCGATACACGTATAACAAGTCGCGCCACGGTGGCAGCCGGTCTTCGCGTTCCAGCAACTTGCGAAACACCACACCATAACGCCGCAGCAACACCCGCGCCATGTGCTCGGCGTGAGCATAGCGGTCATCTTGTATGTTAGGCGGAGAACGTAGTAACGACCAGCGGCCGGCGGATGCGTGTGGATCATGCCTGGGGTAACGGCGGCTACGGCGGCGCTGAATATGCTGCGGCGTAATGAGCGTGCGCAGGCCTTGGAAGCTGTCCGAGCTGATGAGTCCTTGCGCGGTGAGTTCGCCCAGGGCCGCTTCCAGTTGCGATGTAAGGAGGCCGGTTTGCGCTAGCAGTTCTTCGAAGAAGCTGGCGCCCCACTCCTTTAACGCGGCGCAGACTCTACGCGCGCCATCGGATAAATCCAAGACCTCCATAGCCGGCAACGTGGTGTAGGCACGCCAGTGGCCGATATGCGGGCGCGCGATGAAGGCAATGGGTGTGGTTTTAATGGCGGGGTTCTTGCGCCGCAGGGCCTTATCGCCGGTCGATGCTTGCAGACGCAGCCACACCACCTTGCCGGCGCTGCACAGCTGATCGAGATCGGACGACCAGTAGGGCTTGATACGCGCCGGCAAAATCTGGCCCTCCCAACTTGCGGCCGGCAAACTTAGGCCTTCCAATTGCCCCAGGGTGCGTTGCAAGGCGGCTTCGCCTTCGCCTGGATCGTCCAGGCCGTGCCAGTGAAATAGAAAGCGCATAAAGTCCGCGGGCGCCACCGGTTCGACCTCGCTGCGCAGTTGTTTAAGCGTGTAACGGTGTATGCGCGCCAATAAGCCGCGCTCACACCACTCGCTATCGGTGCTGTGCGGCGTGAACCTGCCTTGCATGACAAAGCCTTCCTGTTGCAGCGCGTTTAATGCCTGCTCGATGGAGGCATGCGCTAGGGATAAAGGTTCGGCGAGTTGCGCCACCGTTACCGGCCCCAGGCCTTCGAGCCGGCTACGCAGAATTTCGCGCAAGGCGGTGGTGTCATCCGTGGCCTCGTCGCTGGCGATGGCGTTAATGACCGGACTCAACAGGGCATGGGGGCAGACCCGCTGCATGGCCAGTAAACGCTCCGCTGCCACCCACAGATGTTTACCGGATGGCGTGGTGAGCACGCAGGCGCGCTGCGTTTGTTGCAGGCCCTCTAGTAGGGTTTGCCAGTCGCGACCGGCGGTACCTTCGCTATCGGTAAGAAAGCCCAGCACCACCAAGGCATCGTGCAATTCGTCCGGCGTTCTGGCCTCGGGCCAGGCCTCGCTGCGCGCGCGGGCGATGGCCTCGGGATTAAGGTGGCCGATATCGGCGGCGGTTTGCGGGTCCATAAAGCGGCGCTGTTGTACCGCCAGGGTGCGGCGCTCCTCGGCCGGTGCGTCGTCCAAGAATGCATACGGCCGGGCGTTGAGGATCTCCTGCGCCAGGGGCGATGGGCTGGCGAGATCGCGCGGGATAATAGTAATGACGCCTTGTTCGATATTATTCAGCAATTGCTGCAGGCCCTGGATGTCCATGAGTTCATGCAGGCAATCATACAGAGTCTGGTTCACCAGCGGATGGTCTGGTACGTCGCGCTCGCCGGCAATGTTTTCCGCACACGCAAGCTGATCGGGAAAAATCAGCGCCATCATATCTTCGGCGTTGTTACGCTGAAACGGCGGCGGCACGCGCTTGCCGCCGCGGTTGCGCGGCACCGCCAGGGCGGTGTTGGCGACCCAGCGCCAACGCGTGGGAAACATGGGGGCGGCCAGCAACGCCTGGATCAATACCTCCCGCACGCTCGCGGACTTAAGATAATGCGCCGGCTCCTCCAGGGGAAAACTGTGGGTCGCGCCCAGGGACAGCACGATGTTGTCTTCACTGGCGGCGGCCTGGAGTTCGAAGTTGAAGCGCCGGCAAAAACGCTTGCGCAGCGCCAGACCCCAGGCGCGGTTGATGCGCGAACCATAGGGCGAGTGAATCACGAAATGCTGATCGCCGGTTTCGTCGAAGAAGCGCTCGAATACTATTCGTTTTTGGGTGGGCAAAATTGTTAGCGCCGCTTTGGCCGCCGCCAAGTACTGAACGAGCTGTTCCGCCGCGGCCTGGGGCAGAAGCAGCACGCGGGTAACATACTGATACGCTGCATCCTGTCCTTGTTCCAGTTCAACATCCAGCGTCGCGCGCAGGTCCGACACGGCGTGGGAGAGCTCGTCGCTGCGCCCCGGCGCTTCCCCTATCCAGAATGGAATATTGGGGGGCTGGCCGTGGGCGTCTTCCGCATACACGCGCCCTTGTTCGATCTTGAGCATACGATAAGAGCAGTTGCCGAGTTGAAAGATATCCCCCGGCAGGCTCTCGAATGCAAAGTCTTCGTTCAATGTGCCGATGAACATCCCCTGCGGTTGCAGGATGACGTCGTAATTGAACTGGTCGGGTATGGCGCCGCCGTTTAAAACCGCGGTAAGGCGTGCACCGCGGCGCGCGCGCAACATGCCGTGCACGGCATCGCGATGCAAATAAGCGCTACGGCGGCCACGACGGGTATGGAAGCCATCGCTCAGCATCTTCACCACATCGACGAACTGGGTGTGACTTAAGCCCCGGTAGGGCCAGGCACGGGTAAAGGCATGAAACAATTCCTGTTCCTGCCAGTCACGGCTCGCGACTTCCGCTACGATCTGCTGCGCCAATACGTCCAGCGGATGATCGGGTATCACTATGCGATCCAGTTCGTCGCGCTGGATCGCCGCCAGCAGCGCGGTGCACTCCACCAGATCGTCACGCGACAACGGAAACAACCGGCCCTTAGGCAGTGCGCCTAGGCGATGGCCGGAACGACCAACCCGTTGCAGCAGGGTGGCGATGGCATGGGGTGATCCCAGTTGACACACCAGATCCACTTCGCCGATATCGATACCCAGTTCCAGGGAGGCCGTGGCCACTAGGGCCTTGAGTTTGCCTTGTTTCAAACGCTGCTCGGCATCCAGTCGGTGTTCTTTGGCCAGGCTACCGTGATGGGCGGTGACGGCATCTGTGCCCAGGCGTTCGGCCAAGGCCGCGGCCGCGCGCTCCGCCAGGCGGCGGGTGTTGACGAAGATAAGCGTGGTGCGATGCGCCCGTATGAGTTCCTCCAGACGCTGATAGATTTCACCCCAGACTTCATTCGCCATCACTGCTTCCAGCGGCGAGCCGGTCACTTCGATTTGCAAGTCGCGTGCACGCACGTGGCCGATATCGATAATGGTGCAATCCGAGGGCTGGGTACCGGTCAGGTAACTCGCCATGGTCTCTATGGGTTTTTGGGTGGCGGACAGACCGATGCGCACCGGCGGTGTGGCGGTCAACTGGGCCAGGCGTTCCAGGGACAAGGTGAGATGCGCGCCGCGTTTGTTGCCGGCCAGGGCGTGGATTTCGTCCACAATCACGCTGCGTACCGTGCCCAACATGTCGCGTCCCGACTGGGAGGTGAGCAATAGGTATAACGACTCGGGCGTGGTCACCAAGATATGCGGTGGATAGCGTTTCATGGCGGCACGCTCCGCCTGCGGGGTGTCGCCGGTGCGCACTTGCGCGCGTATCGGTACATCCGGTAAGCCGCTTTCCAGCAAGGCATCGCGTATACCGTTTAATGGCAGTTCCAGGTTTTTGTGTATGTCGTTGGATAGGGCCTTGAGCGGCGAGACATACAATATGTAGGTTTCGTCCGGCAGTGGCGCCTTTAGGCCCTGCTGCACCAGTTGATCGATGGCCGCGAGAAACGCCGCCAGGGTTTTACCCGAGCCCGTGGGTGCGGCGATGAGCGTCGCCCGGCCGGCTTGGATGGCGGGCCAGGTCCGCACCTGCACCTCCGATGGCGCGTCGAAATTGGAGCAAAACCAACGCTCAACGGCGGGGTGAAACGGGGTGTGGGGCATGCCACCATCATGCGGGGTTGGGGGCGGGTTTTCAACCGGGGACTTATACCCACCGGCGGTGGAAAATTACCATTTTAAACATGGCGACATATAAACGCCTGGCTTGTAGAGTGGGCGACCGCCATGCGAGCCCATGGATGGGCGAGGTAGAGCGCTGTCGGGAACAAGCGCCGAGATGGCGGAAGTACTGGAAACGCAGGAGCAGTTTCCAGTGAATCGCCCACAAACGCGGCGACCGCTGGCGCCCGTCGGTGGGCTGTGCCCACCCTACCTCTACTGGCCCCTGGCCTTAGTGTTCGTTAAACTGATGCTTGCTTGTGCCTATACGCACGTCACGCCAAGGGCGCTCTACGACCGCGAAATCGCCCTTCGCTAATCTCTCCTCCAGTTGTTCGAGGAAATTATTCTCATCCCTAGCGCTGGCCACATCCCTAGCGCTGACCGGCAGGCGCAAATGTCCCATCTCTTGCCACTTCTGCTGTCTTTGTGCGTAGACAATAGCCCCTTGGTCCCATTCGTTGCTAGAACTAAATACCACATATTCCGCGACGCGGTCATTATCGAGATCCAGGGCTAGCACTGGGCAATGTTGATTGACGGCAACGCAGTGTTGTATGCGCCAGTCGTCTTTACGCGTTAGTAAATACTGCAAGAAATTCTTATCGAATGCCGTGCCCTGTGGATAGAGAACCAAGTGGCTGCGCAGTTCCTCTTCGGTGGTGACAGAGCCGGTCAACGGGCCCCAGCGATCAGTTTTGGCCAAGGCGGTTTGGGCGCTGGCGCGTATCTTGTCGGCCTCGGGATGATCTTTGGCGTCACGCAATTGCTCCAGGGCCACTTTGCCGGCCTTACCCAGTTGAAAGCGCAGATAGTCAAAGTCGAAGCGGGCGGCGGTGATGTCGCCTGCGTACAGACGCGCCACCTGGCTGTGGGCACTAATGCGGCGCGCGTCGATGGCCGGGCTGTTCACCAGTACCGCCAGCATCACTACCACTGCAGCGATGCCTATGTTCACCGGGGCGATGCCCGCCATCCAGATGGGGCTGCGGCGCACGGCCGCGGCGGCGTAACCGAACACGTGCAGGCCGACGACGATGGTCAGCAATACCGCCCAGAAGCGATCAGTGCTCCAACCGTGCTGATCGATGCGCAGATACAGGGCATAAGCGCATAACAAGGTGTAGATAGGCAACACGATCAAGGCCACGCGTACCGCCGCGCGCAGCCACGCCGGATAGGGAGCGGCATTGCCGCCATCTTGATATACGGCGTTGAGGAAAATCGCCAGAAAAATCTGCAAGGTCAACATCAAGGACGTGGCCGTACCGGTGGCCCACAGGGGCTTCAGGCCCATAAATGGCAAGGCCGCCAGAAACAGCACGATGATGATGGCCAGCAACGGCAACAGGCCCTTGAAGATCGCCAAAATAATACGCCGTACCGTCACCACCGCGTGCACCTGGGTGCGCCCTACATATATGGCAAATGCGAATACCGTCGCCAATACCGGATAGGCGAAATACGCGTTGTAAAAAACCTGGTCGAAAAAAGCGATGCCTATCACCTTGAAAAGCGCCGCCCACAGCGCCAGCAAGCCCCAGAATATGCCGGTGAACACCTGGGCGATGATCAGGATAATGATATTGTTCCAGGCAAAATCGAACAGATCCGGGTAAGGCGGGCGTATCCGGTTGGTTTTAAAATACGCCTGTATAAAAGGCAGCAGCACATACCAGCCGCAGAACATGGTGAACACATAGGGCATCACCACCGTGTCCCTGGAACTGGTATCGCCCGGATAGGCAGACCAGCCGGTATAAACGCCGGTAAGCGCCAACACCCCCGCCAGCACTAGGCCGAAGATCCAGACCCTGCGATCGCGTCCATCGGTCACCACGAGTTGCAAGGCCGTGGGCACGCCCACGGCCACGGCCAGCCAGGGTAGCCACCAGACTAAATCAGAAGACAAAATATTAAGCTTTATTAACTGATGGCTGAGCAACAACATCAGGCCTTGGATCACGCCCAGGGTAACGATAATAGCCAATATACGGTGATGACTGATGCTCATTTTGTTTTAAACCTCCCCTTGGTAATTTTATGCTTCGCGCAAGAAATATCCCGCTGCGCGTTTGCGGTCAAGCCTGCGCCACCTGGCGCGAGGCGGCGCCGATGACGGCGGCGAGGCGTGCGATGCCGGTTTCGACGGCCTCAGGACTGGCGTGACTGAAATTGAGCCGCATCCAACCGTACTCCACGGCATCGTCGGCAAAGAACGGCTCGCCGGGCATGAAGGCCACTTGTTGCGCCAAGGCCTGCTTCATCAATAATCGCGTATCCAGGGGTTCATGCAATCGCACCCAGAAAAACAAACCCCCCGCCGGCGTCTGCCAACTGGCGATGCCGTGCAGATGGCGGTCGAGTGCCGCCGCCATGGCGTCCCGCTGCACCCGGTAACGGGCGCGCAGGCGCTCCACGTGGGCGGGATAGTCCGGGTCAGCCAGAAACCGGGTCGCCCACCATTGACTGATGCGGTTGGTGTGTAAGTCCGTGGACTGTTTGAGGCGCACCAATAAGGGATAGAGCTCGGCCGAACTGGCGAGGTAACCCAAGCGCAGACCCGGCATGCCGGTCTTGGAAAAACTTCCGAGAGATATCCACGGCGCGCGTTCTAGATAGCTGGCGATGGGCGTGCGTGCGACGCTTTCGTACATGAGCTCCCGATAAGGCTCGTCTTCGATCAAGGGGACACCGGCATCGTCCAGCACCTGGGCGATCTCCCGGCGCACCGTCTCCGAATAACAATAACCGGAAGGGTTTTGAAACGTCGGAATGAGATAGACGAAGGCCGGGCGCTGCCGTGCTATGCACTCCCGTAACTGCCGCGGGTCTATGCCCTGGGGTGTGAGCGGCAAGGCGTTGAAACGCGCGCCGAATAGGCGAAACGACTGCAGCGCCGCCAGATAGCTCGGGGCCTCCAGGACCACCGGCGTGCCTGGATCGATGAACAGTTTGGACACCAGGTCTATGCCCTGCTGCGAGCCGGCGGTAACCAACACCTGATCGGGCGTGCATTCGCGCCCGCGCGCCCGCATATCCCTAGCGATGAGCGCGCGCAGTTCCGGCTCACCCTCGGTGGTGCCGTACTGGCGCATGCTGTCCGGCACCGCGGATAAATCCAAGGGCGGCATAGCCGCGGCCGCCGGCAGACCGGCGGCGAAGGAAATCACCCCGGGTTGTTGGGTCAGGGCCAGGATCTCGCGGATCAAGGAACCGGTCAGGCGGTCGATGCGTTCAGAGTACATAACATTCTCGGTTTTTCTAGTATCACTATAGCAAATAACATATTAGCCCACCTCAATTTGCCTATGGAGAAATAAACTATAATTAAAAAAGTTGTGATCAAGACATATGCCCTCACCAGGAAAATTCCATGAAAATCCCCGCCCCTTCTAAACTCGTGATCGGCATAAAGTGGTTGTTCTATCTCTTGGCAGCCCTAATCAGCGCTGTGTTGCTGATTAATCTCTTTGATCAACGCCTCCATCCCGGCATAGCCGCTTTTGCGGATTTCTCCAGCGAATCGGTTCCTCCAGAGCAAAATGCCTACTTTGCCCTCATGGGCCAGGCGGCGGCGCTAGGTAGCGATCCGCATGCATTAGGCATGGAACTGGTCAAGCAAGTAAACCAATTGGTGGGCCAGGGAAAAGACAACGATCCGGTCGCCATGGAAATTCCCGATAAACTCTATGGTCCAGGAAAAATTCAACTCCGTGGGGCTATCAATACCCTGTGCGAACGCGATGCCCACCGCTGTCTCCCGGCCTACCGTCAAAAAGCGCAACAAATAGCCCAGATGTTGCGCGACAATCAAGTGCTCATCGCACGCACTTATCGTCTGTACCGCTACCCGCATTACTGGGAAGCCATGAAGGAAACCCGCGTCGCTCCCGTACCCATGTACGGCACCCTAGGCTCCGACCTTATCCTGGCAAAAATCGGCCTACAAGCGACACGCGGTGAGCAACTCCAGGCGCTGGACGCACTGGAACACGAGGTGCGCTTTTGGCGCATGGTGCTGCGTGAAAGCCGCACGCTCATCACCAAGATGGTGGCCGTGGCCAGACTCAAGCGCAGTTTTCGTCTGGCCTCGGAGATCATGGCGGCCTATCCACCCAATAGTGCACAGACAACCGTGCTGATGCGCATCCTTTCCCCTTTGGGCGCAGAAGAGCTGAATATGGCACGGACTTTCCGCAGTGAGTTTGTTTTTGAAAAAGGGATGGTCGAGGATATTTCCGTCGACGCCATGACCGACGCCGGCGGGGGTAAGAAATTAATGTGGAAACTTACCGAGCTGTTTTTATTCAAGCGCAATGCGACCATCAATTTGATCTACGCTCGCAACCGCGATCTAGCCGCCATAGGGGCACTGCCAGCGGACGAATTTTTGAAGCGGGCTGCACAGATACAAGTGGACGAAGCACAACGTCCGCATTGGCCTAGTTGGCATTTTGCATACAATCCCGTAGGCAAAATACTCGGTGAAATCGCCATACCAGATTACGTCCGCTACATAGGACGTGTCCACAATCTCGATGGCCTGCTACGCCTGGTAAAACTACAGTTGCTCATGCAGCAACGCGGGGTATCGGATACCCAAGGCGCGGATTTTCTTGCAAAGGCTGATACAGCGCTGGCCAATCCCTATACCAGACAGCCCATGGAGTGGGATCCTGCATTGCATGCTCTGTATTTTCAGGGAATGCTGGAGCGCGGAGAGGGGGTGCTTCTGGGTCAACGTGTGGAAGTGCGCCTCTCGTTGTAGTGTGTAAGATATTGTGCGCGCTAGCCGCGCGGATTTTAAAAGCTAATTGCGGGTCCCGCCCCGCGGGCGGGGTACTTTCTTTGCTTGTGTGTATAGACCGGAGACATAGGTAACAAACGTGCGAGGACATGGGTGACAGTTTAAGGTGCTGGTTTATTTTCGTGCAAGTTAATACAGCCAAAGCGTTGCTGGCAGAAAAACAAATCGTACACCCCGTCTTGTTTGGGATCGGCACGCAATGCAATGGGCAAGTGTTGTAGCGCATTGGAAACCTTAAATTTTTGTTTGG
>JANOTM010000046.1:0-2510 GCA_031416355.1 Gammaproteobacteria bacterium | reverse complement strand
CGCCGCAGAAAAGCAAGTTGCGCATCGGTTTCCACGCCCTCGGCGATCACTTTCATTTTAAGACTGTGGGCCAGAGTGATAATGGCGGTGACGATGGCGGCGTCGTCGGGATCCGCGACGATATCCTGCACGAACGATTGGTCGATCTTGAGCTTGTCGATGGAGAAACGCTTGAGGTAACTCAGGCTGGAATAGCCGGTGCCAAAGTCGTCGATGGCGATAGAGATCCCCATGTCATTGAGTTTGTCCAGGATCTCGGATACCTCGTCGGTATTGTCCATCAGGACGCTTTCGGTAATTTCCAGTTCCAGGTGGCGCCCTGCCACACCGGTTTCGGCCAGAATGCGGGCGATGGTTTCCGCCAGACCTTTTTGGCGGAATTGCCGGGCGGAAAGATTGATCGCCAAGCGTGGCACGTCATAACCCTGATCCTGCCATGCCCGCAGCTGCACACACGCTGATTTCAATACCCACTCGCCGATGGGCACAATCAACCCGGACTCTTCCGCCAATGGGATAAATTTGACCGGCGGAATCAGTCCCTGCACAGGATGCTGCCAGCGTAGCAACACCTCCATACCGATAAGTTTGCCGTGGGCCATGTCGACGATGGGTTGAAAATGCAATAGCAGTTCATTGCGATCCAAGGCCTGGTGTAGGTACGTTCCCAGGGATTGCCTTTCCGCCGCCAGTTGATTCATTCTCGGGGTGAAAAACTGGTAGTTGTTCCTGCCGGCCTCCTTGGCGTGATACATGGCGGTATCGCTGTTCTTCAGAAGCGTATCCGCATCTTCTCCGTCCGCGGGAAAAACGGCAATGCCGATACTGGCGCTGGTGCGCAACTCTTTGCCCATAATCTGATAAGGCAACATCAATGCCTCCAGCAGCTTCTGCGCCACGATGCCTGCATCCGGGGCATTGGTCATGCTGGACAATACCACGATAAACTCATCTCCACCTTGGCGCGCTACCGTATCTTCACCCCGCAGGGCGGATAACAACCTCTGGGCAACACCTTTGAGTAAAAGGTCGCCCACGTCGTGCCCCAGGGAATCGTTGATGGTCTTGAACCTGTCCAGATCGATAAACAGCACCGCACCTTGGCCATGATTGCGGCGCACCTGCACCAGCGCCTGCTGAATGCGATCCTGCAATAGCATGCGGTTGGGTAGATCGGTCAAGGCATCATGGCTCGCCAAATACATAATGCGTTGTTCCGTTTCCTTGCGCGCCGTGACATCCCGGGCGGAGGCGATGAAAAGCCGCCGCCCTTCGATATGGACTTCGCTGGTCTTGAGCTCCAGCGGAAAATAAGCGCCGTTTTTGCGCACGCCCTCCACTTCCCGCGTTACTCCAAGGACCGTGGATTTGCCGGTTATCCGATATTGTGCAAGATAACCATCGTGCTGGCCGCGATGCGGCTCGGGCATAAGCAGGCTGACATTTTGGCCCAGGATCTCGCTTCCGCTATACCCGAAAATCTGCTCCGCCGCGGGATTAAAGGTTTCGATCACACCGTCTTCGCTAATGGCGATAATGCCCTCATCCACGCTGTCCAGGATACTACGGGTACGGGTCTCGCTGTCGCGCAGACGGGCATTCGCATCGCGCGCCAGGCGCTCCGAATCGACCAATCGGCGCACCAGGGGCATCACCTGCCATCGCAACAGCAGCATCCCGGCGAGTACCAAGGCGATGAGTAGCGGCACGATAAATTTCAACTGCGCGGTTATCGGGCCGTACAGTTCCGTCTGATCGATCTTTAGCACCATGCCTAGGCCCAGCGTACCCACGGGCGCATACGATGCCACCACCCACTCCCGTCGATAATCCTGGGCGAAGATAATGCCGCTTTTCCCATCCAGCGCGTAGTTCATGGGTATGGCTTTGCCTTGTATCACGCGCTGGACGCGCTTGAAGTCCATACCGGAAACCCTGCGCAAAAAACACTGCATGTCTTTTTCAAACGGCGCGCATACGGCAAACTCGCTGGTTTTTCCCAGAGCCGTTGCTTCATTAAAATTGCGGGTCAGCAACGGCAGATTCGCTTCTGTTTTCACCACGCCGATGCGGCGCCCGTGTTCATCGAGGACATCCATACGGGTATGTAGAGCAAACTGTCCCACCCATAACAAGTGTGTGTGGTATTTTGAATTCAAGGCGACCGCCATATCCCGATCCTTGGAAAAACGACCGGCACTCGCGACCTCATCGCCCCGAACATTGTAAAAAGACACCCCACTGAAGCCAGTTTGGAGAAAGGATTTGGCCACCTGCTGCAGACTGGAAATCCCTTGGACATTCTTGGGGTTTGCCGCTAGTAACTGCAGATTTTGAATAATAAAGGGACGGGTAGTCAGCGTCAGTGTCTTGTCCATGCCTTGATCGATTTGACTTTCAAACAAACGCGCGCTGTGCTGGCGCGACATTTCCAGGCTTTTGCTGAGAATGGCCTCGGCCTGGCGCTGCATCACGATATATACCGATATGCCCGTGGCCATGGTCAATAC
>JANOTM010000045.1:0-8755 GCA_031416355.1 Gammaproteobacteria bacterium | reverse complement strand
ACGACCAGGGGATTGATCTCCGCCAGACTCAGGTCGCGTTGCATAAATAGTTGATAGAGATTGAGCAGCAACGTGCTGAAGGCCGCCACTTGCTTGTCCTCCAATGCGAGCCCGAAGGCGATTTCACGACACTGATAGGCCTGTAGGCCGACGACCGGATCGACCACCGCCTTGAGGATTTTTTCCGGGCGCGTGGCGGCAACTTGCTCGATGTCCATGCCGCCCTCGCTCGACGCCATGACCACGACGCGCTCGCGGGTACGATCCACTAGGCAGGCCACGTACAGCTCGCGCGCGATGGCGCACGGCTGCTCGATCAACAGGCGCCCGATGGGCCGCCCGCCCGCGCCGGTCTGCGGCGTGATCAGGCGCGTGCCCAAGAGCGCGTCTACCGCTGTGTCCAAGGCCGCAAGTCCCGTGACTTTCTTGATGCCCCCGGCCTTGCCGCGTCCGCCGGCGTGCACCTGCGCCTTGACCACCCAAGTGTCACCGCCCAGGGTGTGTGCAATCTGACGCGCCTCGGCGCGCGAACCGGCGATCTGGCCGGCAGGCACCGGTATGCCATGGTGCGCGAATAGCGACTTGGCCTGGTATTCGTGTAGGTTCATGAACGATACACTCCGCGTGGAAAAACGGTATTCTGGGCCTATGCCGATAATTTATCAAAACGCCGTGTGTCCGGCGCCACACAGGCGATTAAACTGACGGCATGCATACCCGAATAATATCCAGCCTCGACCAGATTTCCGCGGCAGCATGGAACGCCCTCGCCGGCCACGACCATCCATTCCTGCGTCACGAGTTTCTCCACGCCCTGGAACGCACCGGTTGCACCACGCCAGCCACCGGCTGGACACCGCAGCATCTTCTGTTGGAAGTCGAGGACGGGGGCAATCAGCGCCTGTTGGGTGCCGTACCCCTGTATCTCAAAAATAATTCCTACGGCGAATACATTTTCGACTGGGCCTGGGCCGAGGCCTATGGGCGCGCCAATGTGCCCTACTACCCGAAGCTGGTGGCGGCGGTGCCGTTTTCGCCGGTCGCCGGGCCGCGCCTGCTACATGGCGAGGGCGATGCTACCCACCTCCGCGAAACATTGATACACGCCACCCTAGCCTTGGCGGAGGATTTACGCGTGTCCTCGCTGCACTGGTTGTTTACGCCGGTGGCGGACACGGAAAAACTCGAGGCCCATGGCCTGCTGCGGCGCGTGGGCTATCAGTTTCACTGGCACAATCAAGACTATGCCGACTTCGATCATTTCCTCGCGGGCTTCGCGGCCCACAAGCGCAAAAAGATTAAACACGAGCGACGCGTGGTAGCGCAAGCCGGTGTCAGTATGGAGGTGCGGGTAGGCCAGGAACTCACGCCGGCGCTGTGGGACATTTTTTATGACTTCTACCATCTGACCATACGCAAACACGGCGCCATCCCCTATCTGACGCGCGCGTTTTTTCACGAGCTCGGACGGCTGATGCCGGAGAGCATTGTGATGATTTTCGCGCGGCATGCGGGCAAGTATATCGGCGCCGCGCTCAACCTGCGCGGCGCCGATACGCTCTATGGCCGTTATTGGGGTGGCGAGGACGGCTACCCTGGCCTGCATTTCGAGACCTGCTACTACCGCGCCATCGACTATTGCATCGAACACCGGCTGCGGCGTTTCGAGGCCGGGGCTCAAGGCGAGCATAAATTAGCGCGTGGCTTTCTTCCGGCCGCCACTTATTCGGCACACTGGCTGAGCCACCCGCAGTTCTACCGGGCGGTCATGGATTTCCTGCAGCGCGAACGCAACGGAGTGGAATATTACATGTCGGAACTCAACGAGCACTCGCCGTTCAAAAAAACACCCTGATCGGATTTTTACCGATATCGTGTATCCTTTATGCATGCAACAATACCGGGCCCGTCACCGGGGGTAAGGCATGATAAATACGCTTATCGATGCGCACGCGCTGCACTTTCCGCCGGTGGAACTGGCTACCCCGGAAGGACTGGTGGCGGTGGGCGGCGACTTAGGCAGCGAGCGCCTGCTAGAGGCCTACCGGCACGGCATCTTCCCCTGGTACAACCCGGGCCAACCGGTATTGTGGTGGTCTCCCGACCCGCGCACGGTGTTGTCGCCCCACCGACTGCGCATTGCCCGCAGCCTGCGTAAAACCCTGCGCCGGAGAGAATTCCGCGTCACCTTCGACCACGCATTTGAAAACGTCATCGACGCCTGTGCCGGCCCGCGCCGCCGTCATCCATCGGGCGCCACCTGGATCACCTCGGACATGCGGGCCGCCTATTGCCGGCTGCACCAGGCCGGCCACGCCCATTCCGTGGAGACCTGGTCAGGGACCCAGCTGGTAGGCGGCCTGTATGGAGTGGCCCTGGGAGGTGCGTTTTTTGGTGAGTCCATGTTCAGTCATGCCACCGACGCCTCCAAGGTCGCGTTGGTCTATCTGGTGGATAGCCTCCGATCCTGGGGATACACCCTCATCGACTGCCAAGTGGCCTCGCCCCATCTCTTTAGTTTGGGGGCGGAAGAAATTCCGCGCCGGGACTTTATCGCGGCCCTGCAGACCGCGCTGGCCCTGCCTGGCCATACCGGCCCTTGGCAGGGTCATGAAACCCTTGGGGAAATCCAGGGGGTCGCGGTATGACCATCAAGCAGCCGCGGCCGGATCTTTACCTCTCCATGCCCCATCCGTGCAGCTATTTACCGGAACGCAGCAGCACCATCGTATTTGTGGACCCGCATCACCTATTGGATAGCCGTTTATATGGTGATTTTGTGCAGCAGGGTTTTCGCCGCAGTGGTGATTTGGTGTATCGGCCCCATTGCCGGAGCTGCACGGCGTGCGTGCCGGTGCGCATCCCGGTGCAACGCTTCCGCCCCAGCCGTGGGCAGAAACGGGTATGGAACAAAAACCGCGATATCGCCATGCACGCCGTGGAACCGATATTTAACCAGGAACACTTCGCACTCTATTGCCGCTATCAGTCGGCCCGCCATCCAGGCTCGAGCATGGATGACCCGGATCCCGAACGTTACATGGGTTTTCTGGCGAGCCGCCAAGCGAAAACGGTTTTTTATGAGATGCGCGCCCCCGACGGTCTTCTGGGGGTAGCCGTGGTGGACGTATTGGCCACTGGGCTTTCCGCCGTCTATACCTTTTTCGACCCAAGGTTTATGTCCCGGGGACTTGGGGTCTATGCCATCCTTTGGCAAGTCGCCGAAACCCGGCGCTTGGGGTTGGAGCATCTCTATCTGGGATATTGGATCAAAGAAACACCAAAAATGGCTTATAAAACAAGCTACCAGCCCCTAGAAGCCCTGCGAAACGGCTATTGGCAAACACTGGACGGCACTGCCCTTTGCAGGCCTCAGCCCTAGCTCCAGGCCCCGCCTGCGGGCTTGTCATCATGCGGTCGCATTTCTAGCTATAATTACAGCAACTCCTTACCGAAAGGTACCACGATGCTGAGCTTCCTATTTAGACTCATCAGGGCCTACCACCGGGAACACGGCTTTTTACCTAATGTTCTCTATCTCAATGACTTGCACTATCAAAAACTGTGCGAAAGCCTGCCCGACCTTCCAAGGCATGAAGACCTCACCGCTTTCCTAGAACTGGAAATCGTCATCAGCGCAGAAACAGCCCATCCCAACCTCGCCTGGTTAAACCCCCTGCACAAGCCCTTCGCCGCCTGCGGTTGACGGCCATACCTGTTAAACCCTGAATCCGGCCCCAGAGCTGGCCCGGGAGCGCGTTTTCCCCGTAAATGCTTTACGCACAAGGTTGACTGGGGCATCATACGCCGCCAGTTACCGGGGCGATCCCCATGGCGATCTGTAAGCCTATCCCATTACACCGAGGTAAAGCGTGGCAAGAGAAGAAAACATTGAAATGGAAGGGACGATCATCGAAACCCTGCCCAACACCCTGTTCCGGGTGGAATTGGAAAACGGGCACGTCGTCACCGCCCACATCTCAGGGAAAATGCGCAAAAACTACATCCGCATCCTGACCGGCGACAAGGTCACGGTACAACTGACCCCCTATGACCTCAGTAAGGGCCGCATTACTTTCCGCGCCCGTTGATATGGGTTGCCGATGCTCTCCGTTTATTGAGCAAATTTGTACTCGTCAAGAGATTTTCCTGGAGTCTTAACGCCCGGGTTAAGCGCCGAATAGCCGCGAGCGAGGCAAGTGGGAACTCAGTCCGTTTCGACTGGTTGTTCGCCCTTTATGCTGCCAACTCCCGCAGCGTTGCGGGATGTTTTTCTGCAATTTTTAAAAGAGACTTGGCCGCGCCCGATGGTTGCCGGCGCCCCGGCTCCCAATCTTGCAGGGTGCGAACCGATACGCCGAGCAACTTCGCAAATTCGGTTTGAGACAGGCCTGTTTTCGTTCGTACCTCAACTACCCAAGTAACATCGCGCTTGGTATCCCGCATCAGAAGCTCTTTTTTGGATTTAGGCATTGTCGACCTCCGCCTTGATTGCTCGAAGAATGTGCGCCGGGATATTCTCCTGAACACTCTTTGTATAGATCAGAAAAAACCAGATCTCGCCATTCGCTAGACGGTTGTAGTAGATAACACGCACACCGCCGCGCTTACCGGTGCCTTGACGTGACCAACGCACTTTTCGCAGCCCTCCAGAACCTGGAACGACACTCCCGGCCTCGCGATGAAAGCGGCAAATATACCGCGCTCGTCTTCGGTCCAATAATCAGCCGCGAGCCGTGAAGACGTCGGGGTTTCAATAACCGTCAGCATGGTGGAAGTACACGGCTTTGCCGTATGTACTGCAAGGCCTGTTTAATAAACTCCGGGTCATTGCCCCGCAACTGCGGTCGGCGGCTTACATGCGCTGGATCAGTCTTGCCGCAGCATGCTGGTTTGTCTGTTTCATCATACTGGCGTGGCGCTATACTCCGTACCTCATGCGGCCACGGGTGGATGGCAAGGAACACTGACATTGCCACTTCCTGTGCACGGAGTGCATGGATAAGAGAAATTATGTACTCTTACAGCCCATGAGATATCACTTTCATTCCTGCGTCTGGCTGCTTTGCCTCATCGCCACGCCGGCCACCGCCGCCGTCACCCGCGGCACCGACCCGGAGGCGCGGCTTCCATATTGGGAGGTTGTGAACGAGGGGATGTCGCTCCGCCTGGTACAGCGCCTGCCGGACCAGACGCGCGGGTTCTTTCAGGCGCGCGGCTTCAATGCGCAGCAGGCCGACATGATCGCCCTCAGCTGTGTCTTTCAGACCGTATTCAGGAATACCTCCACGCCGGATAAGGGCGGCAATGTGGAATACAACCTGCGCGACTGGACGGTACATGCCATCGGCGGACGCCAGGGCATGAAGACCCGTGAAGACTGGCGCGGTATATGGGCATCCAAGAAGGCTTCCAAATCGGCGCGGGTCGCCTTCGAGTGGGCGTTGCTCCCCACGCAGCAGATCTATCGCCCGGGTGACTATAACTGGGGCATGTCGGTATTCAACCTCCCGCCGGGCAGCGCGTTCGACCTGGAAGTGATCTGGCGCTGGCAAGGCAAAACCCGATCGGCGCGCATCGAGGAGATGCGCTGCGCCGAAGACCTGCGACTGGAGCCCGATTCACCATGAACCTGCCGCCTTGGTCTTTCCGATGGTGTGTCGTCCTCGTGATGTGCCTAATGTTCGATGCGGCCGTGGCCGCCGATGCGCGCCCCGGTCAGCAGACCCTGCCGCCGCTGCCCAAACCGTTCGCCGCGCCGGACTTCAGTCTCAAGGATGAAAACGGGAAGGTTTATCGTTTGTCGGATTACCGCGGGAAGGTGGTGGTGCTTAATTTCTGGGCGACGTGGTGCCCGCCGTGCCGCGAGGAAATGCCTGCGATGGAGCGCGCCCATCAGAAGATAAAGGGTGAGAAAATCGCCATCATCGCGGTGAACGTGGGCGAAGACGAAGACACGGTGTTCGGTTTCACCGGGCAGCATCCAATGACGTTTCCGCTACCCCTCGACACCGACGCCAGTGTCATCAAGAAATACCCGGTGATAGGCCTGCCCACCACTTTTATCATCGACCCGAGCGGCAAGGCGACACATCAGGCCGTGGGTGGGCGCTACTGGGACGACGACAAGCTGCTTGATCAGCTGCGTGGCATGCTGGGTCATTAGAAATCCGGGTCCGAGCATTGTTAAATTGCGAGGCAAACGCAAATGCGCCTTTCATGTTGTGTTGCGACACGTGCGTTGATGATTCGGATGGCGTCACCGCGCTCGGTGTGCGCCACAACCAAAAGCCGGCCCGGCGAGGACATTTCGAAAGTGATTATCCTTTCCTCACCTTTAGAGTGATCGGGGTCGGCGCCCGTCACTGCCAGCGGGTCGTGGAACGCACTCGAGGCTTCTTCAAATGTTATCCCGTGCTTGCGGAGGTTCTTTCGCGCCTTGATAGAGTTCCATTCGAGTGGGGCGAGGCTCGCAGCACCACGAACGTAGCGATCATTGAAATGAGTAGTGCGACTGCGTTTCTTTGAGTGCCACTGGCACTACTAGCCACGGCTTTCAGCCACCAGCCGCGCCTCGGGTACGTGCAGCATGATCGCCGTGGCAATATCCAAAATGATTTTGGGTCGCGGACGCACCGACACCCAAAGAAGATTCAGCGGGACATTGAGGTCGACAAAAACCACTTCGGTAAACTGACCCAATACCGCCTGGAGTCGCGCCAGGATGGAGACGAATTGATGTTGTGGGCGAGTGCGCAGACCGGGGATCAACACCATGAAATCCCCCAGCAGTCTGCCGTCGGCGTCACGGGTGGGCACGCGCTGGTACAACGGCTGGTGGGGTTCCAGCAGCATGCCTTGGGATGATTTAGCGATTAGGTCCATGACTTAACCCTAACCAAATTGCCGCGCCGAGGCAAGGGCGAGCTTGCACAAAAAATACCCCGATCGAATATCGACCGGGGTATTGTTGCAAGTACGAGTATAAAATTCAGAATATGCTGTTTAACTTCTGCAAATATCGGGGATATATAATCACCCCGATCATTTATACGCAATGCCGTCTCAGTAGAAATACGCCTAAGCTGTGTGCGGCATGAAAAATCAAAACTCAAACGCCAGTTCGCCATCCTTTTCGGTAATCACCACATTGCCGCCGTCGGCGAGCTTGCCGAATAGCAACTCGTCGGCCAGGGGTTTTTTGATCTTCTCGCGAATCAGGCGCGCCATGGGGCGGGCGCCCATGGCCGGTTCATAGCCGTGCTTCGCGAGCCAGCGGCGTGCCGCGTCGTCGAGTTCGATGGAAACTTTTCTGTCCTCCAGCTGCGCCTCGAGTTCGAGAATAAATTTATCCACTACGTGCACGATGGTCGTCTCGTCCAGGGACTTGAAGGGTATCACCGCGTCCAGGCGGTTGCGGAACTCAGGGCTGAACATGCGCTTGACCGCCTCCACATCGTCGCCCACGTGGGTCTGCTTGGCAAAACCCATGGACTCGCGGCTCATTTGCTCGGCGCCGGCGTTGGTGGTCATCACAATAATAATGTTGCGGAAATCGGCCTTGCGCCCATTGTTGTCGGTCAAGGTGCCGTGATCCATCACTTGTAGCAATAGGTTGTATACATCGGGATGGGCCTTTTCGATCTCATCCAGCAACAACACCGCGTGCGGATGTTTGTTGACCGCGTCGGTCATGAGGCCGCCTTGGTCGAAACCTACATAGCCCGGGGGAGCGCCTATCAAGCGCGACACTGTATGGCGCTCCATGTATTCCGACATGTCGAAGCGGATCAACTCCAGGCCCAGCACCTTCGCCAACTGGCGCGTGACCTCGGTCTTGCCTACTCCGGTGGGACCGGAGAAAAGATACGAACCTATAGGCTTGTCCGGACTGCCCAGACCGGAGCGCGACATTTTGATAGAGGTAGTCAAGGCATCGATGGCAGCATCTTGCCCGAATACCACCAGCTTGAGATCGCGCTCCAGGGTGCGCAGCGCCTTCATGTCGGAAGACGACACGCTCTTAGGCGGAATACGCGCGATCTTGGCGACGATTTCCTCGATCTCGGTGAGGCCGATGGTCTTCTTGCGCTTGCTCGGGGGCAGCAGATGCATGCTGGCACCGGCCTCGTCGATCACGTCTATGGCCTTGTCCGGCAGAAAGCGGTCGTTGATGTAACGTGCGGAAAGTTCGGCCGCCGCGTGCAGCGCCGGACTGGTGTATTTGACGCCGTGGTGCTCCTCGAAACGACTCTTGAGGCCCTTGAGAATTTGCACGGTTTCATCCACGGTCGGCTCGGCCACGTCGATTTTCTGGAAGCGACGCGATAAGGCCCGGTCTTTCTCGAAAATGCCGCGATATTCCTGATAAGTGGTGGAGCCTATGCACTTGAGCTCACCCGAGGACAATGCCGGCTTCAATAGATTGGACGCGTCCATGGCGCCACCGGACGCGGCGCCGGCGCCGATGATGGTATGGATTTCATCGATAAAGAGGATGGCATTTTCCTGTTTCTTCAGGTGATGCAACACTGCCTTGAGGCGCTTTTCGAAGTCGCCGCGATACTTGGTCCCCGCCAGGAGCGCGCCCATGTCTAGGGCATAGATGGTGCTGTGCGACAATATTTCGGGCACCTCGTTTTCCACAATCTTTTTTGCCAGGCCTTCCGCTATCGCAGTCTTGCCGACACCGGCCTCGCCCACGTTTAGCGGATTGTTCTTGCGCCGACGGCACCAAATCTGGATGGTGCGCTCC
>JANOTM010000044.1:0-6030 GCA_031416355.1 Gammaproteobacteria bacterium | reverse complement strand
AGCGCAATGATGTCGTTGAGCGTGTCGGCGATCTTGCCGTCGATGCCGGTCCAGTCCAGCGGCATGCGCGCCGAAAAGTCCCCTTTTTTAACCGCCGTCAAGACGCTCAATAACAGTTTGGGGTCAAGTTCCCCCCGCGATACTTGTCCTTTGGTTACCACTTTCATTTTTGGTCCGCTCTTGTGGATCGCAAGGATTCTGTCGCATTAAGTGCTGTGCATAGGAAGAGCTTGTTCATCACTTCGGCGGCCGTGTAGCCCAGCATGCGCTCGGCGCCGACGTTGAAGATCTGAATGACACCCTTCGCGTCGGTGGCGATACTCGAGAAATTGGCGCTGTTGAAAATCGCCCGCTGCAGGGCCCCGGTTGTAAGCAAGGCCTCCTGGCGGAGGACCTCGGTGATGCCCTCCACCGTCCCGGTTGTGGGGATGGAAATGGCGGGATCGCGAAGCTTTTTGGACATGGCCAGACCTCGGTTAAAACGCGAATTGGTCTGCCGGATCGCGTGGCCAAAAGTGCGAGCAGCACCTCACCTACTTATACGCCCATCTTACACGGAAAGATGCCTACTTTTGCTTGCAAGGCCCGGGGTGGGGTAAAAGTGTGCGGCGGAGAAGTTTTAAACAGTTATATTTGATCGTAGCGAGCAACCCTCGCGCTCTCCGTGCGTTATCACGCATATGGCAGAATTTTAAGCTAAACGTGGGGCAGGGGCGAAGGATTAACCGTGACTGGCTAAGGACGGTTCCTGGCGGTTGCGTACATCACACAGCAAACGATCATGCTCTTTTTTGACCACCCCATAGCACTCACACACGAGAGACGCCAGACCCGACCGGTCAAGCGCAGTAATGTGGCCACGGCGATAGCGAATGAACCCTGCTTCCTGTAAACGCCCGGCAGCCTCGGTGATGCCTTCACGTCGTACACCGAGCATGCTGGCAATGAGTTCCTGCGTCATGGTCAGCTCATTCGAGGGCAGGCGATCGAGAGTCAATAGCAGCCAGCGGCACAGTTGCTGTTCCACCGCATGGTGGCGATTGCATACCGCCGTTTGCGATACCTGGGTAATCAGCGCCTGGGTGTAGCGCAGTAACAAGTGCTGCATTACCCCGCCGCGATTGAATTCCTCCATTAGCAAGCTCGTCTTCAGCCGATAACCATAGCCCGCGGTCTGTACGATGGCCCGGCTAGGCGTAGTATTCCCGCCCATGAAAAGCGAAATGCCGAGTACGCCCTCATTACCCACTCCCGCGATTTCGCACGAGGCGCCACTCTCCATCACGTAGTGCATGGATACAATAGCGGTCGCGGGAAAATAGGCGTGCTGCAACTGGCCACTGGATTCATAAAGAACTTGACCTAGCAACATCGCAACCAACTCCAGATGCGGGGCGATACGCTCGAATTCAGCCGTGGGCAGGGCGGCGAGAAGATGGTTTTGATTGGGGCTCTGCGGGGTAACCATATGCGACCTCCGAATGATCGCTTAAGTAGCATGATCTGATGCGAACAGCATACACGCTCGCACCTGGGCACGCTACCGTACACAGCGCGCAAGTACGGTTTTCCCCCTGCTTGCACGGTTGGGCGCCAACTTTAAACGCTATTGCCTGCGTTTAAAGCGGCTTCGGTTAATGTGGCAATCTCGCTTTCTTCATCAACCTTAATCCGCATCACGGGCTTGCATTCGGGAGCGTTAATAAATTGTTTATTTCCATTATTTTCCGCGGATGACAAGCGTATACCTAGAAAGGCCAGTGACGCGCAAATACCGACACGCACTTGAGGGCTGTGTTCGCCGATACCGCCAGTGAAAACCAAGGCCTCCACCCCGCCCGCTTTGGCTGCCAGGGCGCCGATAGCGGCGGCCACACTCCGGCAGAAATACGCGATCGCAAAACGGCTATCCGGCGTGTCACGCGTAAGTAAGGTTTGCATATCCGCGCTCATGCCGCGCGACAGTTCTAATAAACCGCTTTTGCGGTACAGCAAGTGGGCGGCATCATCCACGCCATGGCGCTTGACGAGTTCGAGCACCACGCCTGGGTCGAGATCGCCACTGCGAGTTGCCATCGGTAGTCCGCCCAAGGGCGTTAAGCCCATGGTGGTATCCATCGATTTCAAATCTTCTAACAGACATAAACTGGCGCCGCTGCCTAGATGTGCAACGATCACCCGTTGTCTTGCAGTCTCTCCCAGCAAATCCGGCAACACCCGCGCCACATTGGCATAAGCGAGTCCATGAAATCCATAGCGCTTGAACCCTAGTTCGCTGGGAACCGGAAGTCGCTGCGCCAATTCGGGCAATGTGGAGTGAAATGCAGTGTCGAAACAAGCGATCTGTATAACAGATAGTTTTTGCGCGCATAGCGCGACGCCCAAAAGATTATTGGGCTGATGCAGGGGTGCGAGCGGCGTTAAATTTTGCAGCCGCTCCAGTTCCCGGTGGTCGATAATACGTACTGCATCCGCCACGTCTCCACCGTGCGTAATGCGATGGCCAACGGCGTGAATAGTACGCCCATCCAGGTCTGCAATTAGCTTACTATAGGCCGCTGCGTGATCGGGAAATTCACCCTGGCCGATATGCGCGTAATGGAAATTCTGCCGCTTAGTGCCATGAAACAAGGCAGCCTTCACGCTGGAAGAACCGCCGTTGACGGCCAATATCATCCGGTCATTCATGGGAAAATATCCAGCACCTTATTCGATAAATATTCCATGTTGATATCCTTTAATCCGCACCAATGGCGTCATGCACGATAGCTTGCGCCTCTTGCGCGATGCGGCCTACATGATCTTGACCGCGAAAGCTCTCCACATAAATCTTGTAAAGATTTTCAGTACCGGAAGGACGCGCAGCGAACCAGCCACTTTCGGTAATCACCTTCAACCCGCCTATGGGTGCGCCGTTGCCGGGCGCATGCGTAAGGATGGCGCGAATTTTTTCGCCCGCCAATTCGGTTGACAGAACCTGCTCGGGCGTAAGCTTAGCCAGCCGGTCTTTTTGCGCTAAGGTAACGGGTGCCTCAATTCTGTCGCTAACGGGTTCGCCAAACTCGCGCGTTAGTTCGCGATAGATCTCACCCGGATCGCGGCCCATGCGCGCAGTGATCTCGGCGGAAAGCAAAGCCGGGGCGATGCCATCTTTATCCGTTGTCCAGACGCCGCCGTCACGCCGCAGGAAGGATGCGCCCGCGCTCTCTTCACCGCCAAAACCAAGTGTGGCGTCGAGTAAACCGTCGACGAACCACTTGAAGCCGACCGGCACCTCGTACAATTTTCGGCCTAGCTTTGCGGCAACGCGGTCTATCATCTGGCTGCTCACGATGGTTTTTCCTACCGCTGCCTGGCCGTGCCACTGGGGCCGATGTTGAAACAGATAGTTAATAGCGACCGCCAGATAATGATTCGCGGGAAGCAATCCTACGCTGCGTGTAACGATGCCGTGCCGGTCGTGGTCGGGGTCGCAGGCGAAGCTGATGTCGAAATCATCCTTTAGGCCAACCAAATGTTGCATGGCATAAAACGAGGACGGGTCCATGCGAATGCGGCCATCCCAATCAACCGGAATAAAACGGAAAGTCGGATCGACGTCGTCGTTAACGACCGTGAGTTGTAAGCCATAACGCTCCGCAATCGATCCCCAGTAATGCACGCCGGCGCCGCCCAGGGGATCGACGCCCATGCCGATGTGGGCGCCACGAATGGCATCCATGTCGATCACATTGCCGAGATCGTTCACGTAAGCGTTGAGGTAGTCGTGCCAGTGCGTCGTGGCGGCGCGCAACGCCTTTTCGAAAGACATTCTTTTCACGCCTTTAAGGCCATCTTTCAGAAATTCGTTGGCCTTGGCTTCGATCCAACCAGTGACCAGCGGATCGGCCGGCCCACCATTGGGCGGATTGTATTTGAAGCCCCCATAGTCGGGCGGGTTGTGCGACGGCGTGATGACTATGCCGTCCGCCAGCCCCTTATCGCGTCCGCGGTTGTAGGTAAGTATGGCGTGCGAAACCGCGGGGGTGGGCGTGTATTCGCCGTTATTGGCAAGCATGGCTTCCACGCCGTTTGCAGCCAACACTTCGAGTGTGCTGGCAAAGGCCGGTTCTGAAAGCGCGTGCGTGTCCGCGCCGAGGAAGAGCGGGCCAACTATGCCCTGCTGTTTACGGTACTGACAAATAGCCTGCGTGATGGCAAGCACATGCCATTCATTGAAGCTACGAGAAAAAGCAGAACCCCGATGCCCTGAAGTCCCAAAGCTGATCTTTTGTTCAACGACAGAGGGATCCGGCACAGCGGTATAGTAAGCGGTCACGAGTTTGGCGACGTTCACCAACAGCGCCGCGGGCGCAGGTTTCCCCGCCAGTGGGCTTAATTTCATTCGTTCTCCAACGAGGCGGTGTATTGGCCCTGCGTCGCCGCGCTATTTAAACGTGCGCGCTTCAACAGCGTTTGCTGCGCAATCGACTTGTTGGCGGCCTCGCCGCGCCAAGCCTGGAGCACGGATGTCTGCAATGCGCGCCCGTACGAAAAACTCAAGACCCATGGCTGCTTCTCGGCCGTGGCGTTCAAGGCATGCAGGTTGGCGGTGGCGGTTGCCTCGCTCTGACCGCCGGAGAGGAAGTTAATTCCGGGCATCGCTGCCGGCACCGTGCGCCGCAGGCAAATCAGCGTTGCGTGCGCCACCTGTTGCGGCGTGGCGGGCTGCGGGCAAGCGCGGCCAGGCTCGACCATATTAGGTTTCAAAATCATGTACTCCAGCGCCACGCGCTGTTGATGCAACGCGTGAAATACCGCATGCAATACTTCTTCCGTGACGCGCGCGGACGTCACCAGTGTGTGATCGCCGTCCATCAATACCTCGGGCTCGACGATCGGCACCAGCCCTTGTTCCTGGCAAATGGCCGCGTAGCGCGCCAGCGCCTGCGCATTGCCGGCAATCGCCTGCGGCGTGGGCAGGCCCGGTCCGATGTGAATCAGCGCCCGCCATTTGGCGAAACGCGCACCCAACTTTTTATATTCGCTCAGCCGCAGCGCCAAGCCGTCCAAGCCCTGCGTCAGCGTCTCATCGGGAAATTCAGGCAGCAGCACCGTGCCTTTATCCACCTTGATGCCGGGCACGATGCCTTGCGCTCTCAGTACCTCGGGCAAAGACACGCCGGCGGCACTTTTCTGTTTGAGGGTTTCCTCGAACAAAATGACGCCGCTAATAAAATTGCCCAGGCCCGGTGTGGAAAATAACAATTCGCGATAATCGCGCCGGCTTTCGTCCGTGCTCGCTACGTCCACCGCCTTGAAGCGTTTTTCAATGGTGCCCCCGCTCTCATCGGCCGCCAGAATTCCTTTACCCGGCGCCGTGAGCTCGGTTACCGTTTTTGCCAACTCTTTAGCGAAAGTCGACATAGAACCTCCCTCCGTTATTACCGATCCAATAGTTGAATCGCGGCGCTATGTGCGTCGCGCGTCGTTGAGCAGGCGGATGACTGGCTCATCCAAGCCATGATCGTAGCCCAGCGTACTCACGGAGGACGTCGCAAGAGACAGGCAACGCGCTTCGAGAGCGGGCAGCGCGACCCAGCGCGCGGCGAGAATGCGTAGTATGTCCCGGTGCGCGAAGACCAGCACATCGCTATCCAGTGCACGGATCCGAGCAATAATACGATCCGCGCGCGTAGCCACCTCCTCCAGTGTTTCCCCGCCCGGGCAACCGTTTTCGAACAAGCGCCAGCCGGGGCGCTCGGCGCGAATATCTACAGTACGCCGGCCTTCATAAGTGCCGTAATCCCATTCCATCAGATCGGAATCGAGCTCTGCGGATTCACCAAAACCCGCCAACTCGGCAGTCTGCCGCGCTCGGCGTAGCGGGCTGGTGAGTACCTTGGCGAAGCTCAAACCTTGCAAGTGTGCACTCAATTCTCGCGCAGCGCGCTCGCCTCGCTCGGTAAGCGGGATGTCCGTGCGGCCGGTGTGTTGTCCGCTGATCGACCAAGCGGTCTCGCCATGCCGGACTAAATAGATCTTCGGAAA
>JANOTM010000043.1:0-6328 GCA_031416355.1 Gammaproteobacteria bacterium | reverse complement strand
AAGAACACCGCGAGGTTGAGTATAACGCCCACCACCGCTGCCGTGATACCCGTCAACGGCGCCGTGAACTTAAGATCGCCGCGTGTCGCTTCGACCGCCGGCCCGCCCAATAGAATAAACAGGAACGACGGCAGAAACGTAAAGAAGGTCGCCACCGTGGCGCCGGCGATGCCGGCGAGGACCAGTTGCTCGCTACCGAACACCTCCTTGGTCCAGCCGCCGATGAAGCCGACGAATGCCACCACCATAATCAGCGGCCCGGGTGTAGTCTCGCCCAGTGCCAGACCGTCGATCATCTGCGGTCCGGTGAGCCACTGATATTGCTCGACGCCGCCCTGATAGACATAGGGCAGCACCGCGTAGGCGCCGCCGAAGGTGAGGAGCGCCGCCTTGGTGAAAAACCAGCCCATCTGCGTCAGCGTGCCCTGCCAACCATATTGCATGAACAAGGCGCCCATAACGCCGGCCCATAGGGCCAGTCCAATGACGGCGAAGCTGGCGACGCGCATCCATTTGAAGCGCGCGTGCGCCGGCGGCGGGGTATGGTCGTCGATAATGGCGGCGCCGTAACTTTTCTTGCCGCTGCCATGATGGCCGCCGGTCTTGAATTTGTCCGGCGCCATGCGCCCGCCCACATAGCCGACGATGCCCGCGGCCAGAACAATATAAGGAAACGGCACGTCCAGGGCGAAGATGGCGATGAATGCCGCCGCCGCGATGGCCCACAGCGCACCGTTAGTGAGTGCGCGCGAGCCGATGCGATAGGCGGCAAACACCACGATGGCCGTGACCGCCGGTTTGATGCCATAGAGTATGCCCGCGACCGCTGGCACATCGCCGAATGCGATATATATCCACGTGAGCGCGATGAGTATAAACAGCGACGGCAGCACAAACAGCGCACCGGCCATGATGCCGCCGCGGGTACCGTGCATGAGCCAGCCGATGTAGGTGGCAAGCTGCTGCGCCTCGGGTCCGGGCAGGAGCATGCAGTAATTGAGCGCGTGCAGAAACCGGTGCTCTGAGATCCAGCGCCGGCGTTCGACCAGTTCCTGATGCATCATGCTGATTTGCCCGGCGGGGCCGCCGAAACTTATAAAACCCAGCTTGAGCCAGTAAATAAACGCCTCGCCCAGGGAAACGGGTTGGGGTGGCTGATCTTTTTCATTTGTTACTACTGTCGACATGGTGGCTCCTGATTAAGTTTTTGTATAACTTTGATAGAGATGATCAAAAATATTCCCGGCCGCGGCCAGCAGCTGGTCGTCGTCGACATGTACGCGGCGCATGCCCTGCAAGATAGCCTCGACGCCGGCCGCCTCCGCCACCGGCACGCCGCCGACATCCAGCTGGTGGACGAGTTGCCCTATGCGTACCAGGCCGGTGTTGGTCTCCAGGTTAAAACTAGCGAGCAGTACCTCGAACGTCACGCGCGCGCCGACGTGGGTAAATGTCGCGCCGTCGAAATCGAAACCCAGCGCCGTACGCGGACAGAGTTTGATATCCTTGAGCCACACGATGCGTGCCTTAGGGTCGATATGCTGTTTAATCAGCCAGGCGCTCGCCAACCGGTCCACCCACGGCCGCGCGCGCGTCGCCCAAATGCGGCCGCGATAGTCGCGCTGAGCCAGGCGCGCAATGGTGCCGGCCTGGGCATGCGGCTCACCCGGTGAGGCCAGGGCGCTGACTGCGGCTTCGACTTCCGTTAATAACTGCGCCGTTTGTTCGGCCGCGGCACCGGCAAAGTGATCGGTAATACGGATCGCCTCGTAGTCGCGTCGCAGCCGCTTGGCGGTGCGCTTGGCCGTGGCGAGATTGCGCTTGGTCATTCCCGCCTTGAGCTTGCGTGCCGCCTCGAGTACGTGCGCATAGTCAGGGCTGCGGTCGAGCTGCACCCGGAAATGCCGTTCCTGCTCGCCAGAAATATCCCCCAGGGGCAACACCTGGGCCATGCCACCGCAGGCGGCCACGGCGTGCGCCTGTTCTTGAAGGATACGCTGCGTTGTCACGGTTTGCGGAAGCAGATAAACACCATCGCGTAGCACCGCCGCTCCTATGCCTTTAAGGGCGCGCCACACGCGCATGCGCGGTGTCGCGCGGTTCGACGGTAGGCTGATGATGAGCAGCAGCCAGCCCGGCCGCGCGAGTTTTTTCATGTATAAGATACTACAGAGATGTAGCAAATATAACAACATATGGACGCGGGGGTGTGATCGGCCTCGCGGCACGTATGGAAGAATCTCTTATAGTATGGTTTCGGTCGCGTGCGGCGATATTCGCGCATTCTTTCTGACCGCGTTTGTCACTGAGGCCGTATCGATCCGGCGCATTTTAGAACGAGTCGAGAAACGCCTCTCCATCAGCGAGGAACCCGTCGGCATAGAGCGCCCGAGGCGCGAACAGGGCAAGGGTCCAGAACCGAAGGCTTCCTTCGACGATATCGGCGCGCACCATGGAATGGTGGGCATCTGGGTAGCGCCGCACCTGCACGTGTTCGTCCAGAAGCGCGCGGTAAACGGCCTCGGTCTCGGTGGCGTCAACGTTGTGGTCCTGCCCCGCGATCTGCAAGAGCACAGGCACATTCACCAAGGCGGCAAGGTCGGTGCGCGCGTCTGACCGATAGTTGATTGCGGCGAATCGCCAGCGCTGCGCCGACATCGGCTGGCCATGATGGTTTGAAGCCCGGGTGGCGGCCGAGGCGAGGGTGAGATACTCGTCGTAGGTGGCATTGCGGTCCAGCAGAGACTTTACCGCGTCGCTATACGCGACAGCGGCGGTGACCTCCGCCTCGGTGGCGCCGCCTTCGGCGAGTTCCTGTAGTTCGTTGAAGCGACCTTGATCCAGCCAGTTGATGGCCGGTGACACTGCAATGATGAAGCCGATTCCAGCACGTCGGTTGGCGATCTTCAGCAGCACCCATCCTGCCTGGCTAGCGCCTCAGAGCCCGATTCGGATACTATCGATGTCAGGGCGGCCGACGACGGCATCCAGCGCAGCCAGGGCGAGATCGGCTCGGTCGCTCATGCTGTAGCTCTCCCAGTCTCCAACGGACCGATCAACGCCGGGCTGGTCCCACGAGAGGCAGGCTAGCCGGCTCGCGCAAACGACTCCCAGATCATGGGGTACCCACCGTTGCCATCGGCGTGCATGGGTCCATCACCGTGGATGAACACCGCGAGGCCATGCGGGCCGGGTCCGTGGGGTGTCGCGAGTGTCCCAACGATCATACGACCGTTGTGGGTGAAACTGACCTCGGATGTGTCGATATCGAAGCTGTGCTGCCAGTAAATCCACACCAGGCAGCCAACAGTGACAAAAACCAGCGCGCCAGTGCCCATCGCGAGTTGTCGACGCCACTTGCGCAACCACTCGTTCCCTACGCTACCCTTGGGTTCTAGCGCAAGAGGATTCCTCAAAAAATTTCTCCAGCGGTCTGTTTTATCCCAAGCATCACGCGCACCGTATGGATTACGGCAAGATTGCCCGATCCAAATTTTTTGGCCACCGCAGGCTGAAGCGCGCGCCGCCCATGGGTGAATCGCCTACCTCGATGTTTCCCTGGTGCCAGTGCACGATACGCTGGGCGATGCCGAGACCCAGGCCGTAGCCGCCGCTATCGCGCCCGCGGCTGCCGTCGAGACGCACGAACGGCTCGAAAATCCGTTTGCGTTCGGACACCGGCACGCCCGGCCCATCGTCGTCGACGTGGATAATGCAGGCACCTTCGACGATCTCGGCCGTGACGTATACCTCGGCGCGCGCGTAGCGCGCGGCATTGCGCAGGATATTGCCGAGCGCGCGCGTCATAAGGCGGTCGTCGAAGAAGGCGTACACGGTTGTCCGCGCGTCGCAACGAAACGTGACCGTGGGCGCCGGCAAACGCGCGTCGCCCACGGTTCGATGCAGCCAGGTGGCAAGCGCGTGTGTCCGCGGATCGAGCGCCGGCGTATCGCGGTCGAAGCGCGCGTAGTCGAGCAGTTCCGCGATCAGCGCGTCCAGCTCGACGACGTCGCGTTCCATGCTGTTCAAATAGCGTGTGCGCTCGGCCGCGGCGGCGGTCTGCGACATCTCCATGCCGAAACGCAGGCGCGCGATCGGCGTGCGCAGCTCGTGTGCCACGGCGTGCGTGAGTTCCTTGTGGGAATCGATGAGCCGCTCGATGCGCTCGGCCATGGCATTGAAGCGCTGGGCCAACAAAGCCAAAGCCGAAGTCTTGGAAACCGCCGCGCGTGCGGAAAGTGTTCCCTCACCGAAGGATTTTGCAGCCTGCTCCAGTTCCACCACGCTGCGCCATAGCGGGCGCACCCAAAACCACACGGCCAAGGCGATGCCGCTCGCTAAAAATGCCAATATCGCAAATTGCGCGGTGAGATACACCCAAGGTGTACCGATCGGCCCCATGGTGACGGCAAAGCCAGTGTCGCCGACGCGCTGGTAAAAAATATCGCCGTCGTCCATCACCGCAATCTCTCCGGCCATCAGCTGGGCGCGTTCGCGTTCGTCGAGTTCAACCTCTGCAAGCGGCGTAACCGACAACGGGTAACCGAATTTTGGATTCAGGCTTTGGATGCGTTCCGGCCAAGTATCGGGTGGAACCTGCTGCAATTCCCGAACGAGCAGATAAAACGTACCTTTTGCAAGGCGCCGATAGTCGTTGTCCAATGCCTGCTTCGATAATGCAAAAGTGACGACATCACCGATGACGAGCGCGGCGATCACGATGGCCACGATCAAGAGGTATAGACGCAAGAACAACTTGCCCATTTTAGTATTACTCCCAGCCGTCCGGGCTGAATAAATAACCGCGCCGCCACACGGTCTTGATGCGCGTCGGATGCTCGGGATCGTCGTCGAGTTTACGGCGCAGGCGCGAGACGCGCGCGTCCACCGACCGGTCCAGGCCGTCATAGGCGATGCCGCGCGAGCTGGCGAGGATATCGTCCCGGGTCAGCACCGACCCGGCGTGGCTCGCGAGCCGCCACAAAAGATCGAATTCGCTGGTGGTCAAATCCACTGTCTGGCCGTGTAGGCGCACGCTACGCGTGTCGTGTTGAATGAGCAAGTTGCCAAAGGAAAGTGTATTGACGTCGCGTTGCTCCGGGACATCGCCGCCGCCTTGGGCGCGCCGCAATAAGCTGCGGGCGCGTGCTAGTAGCACACGCGGCGCCGCCGGTTTGACCACGTAGTCATCCGCGCCCATTTCCAACCCCGCCACTTGATCCGCGTCTTCATCGCTGGCCGTCAGCATCAGTACCGGGCCGCGGTACGCGGGGCGGATGCGACGGCAGACGCCGAAGCCGTCCAGGCCGGGCAGCATGAGGTCGAGAATCACGAGGTCGGGCTGCTCGCTTAGGATGCGCGTCGCCGCGCGGTCGCCGCGGTGCTCCACCGCCACGTGCATGCCGTGCTGCGTTAGATAATCCTGTATGAGTGCCGCCAGGCGCACGTCGTCTTCCACCAGTAGAATCCGACAAAGATCATTCATACACGGCGACTCCACATTCCGAACCGAAGTGGGATTGTAAGCAATGTGTACGGCTAACGCAGGATTTGAGTGACGCGCCGCTTTTGCGTCTGCGCTCCAAGCGTTTGCTAGGGACATTCATTGAGTGACGCCTTGTTTCTGATAAGCCTCTAATTCCAGGGGAGATCGGGCATATCCCATTATTTCCATCTCGACAAGATAGCGGCGCACGAATGCTATACGTCCTAAACGGTCATATTGGCTCACGTGCACAAGCTCGTGCGAAATCACCGTGAGATTATCCGCATATCGTGGTTTGAGCATGATTACATATCCAAACGTGCGCCCGCCTTCAAAATAACCGCCCATGCCGTAACGTTTCGCCTGGACTCGCAGTTCCCGGCTTTCCGGCATCGGGAACCTCGCAAGCACCACAACGCGCACGCGCTCCGGGTGCAGAACTTTCAATTTACGCGCTACCGCTACTTCCGTCTCCGAAAGAGGGCGTCCCTGAGGCGAAAGTTGACCTTCAACGTGGTCGTACCACTCCAAGGCTTGGGGGAACAATTTTTCGATCTTCGCCACGACGTCAATCGGCGGCCGGTCGAGCGAGTGTAACTCTTTAACAGATGGCGCGCGAACGATCATGCAACCGGTCAGAACAAGAGCTACACCGAAAATCTGGGAGGAAAAATAGATGGATCGGTTCAAATTAAACTCCAATCAAAGCAGTTCTTCATTTCGGTATACTCATTATGGCACCGTACGGCCTTGCCGCGCCTGCATGACCAAGTCCTTGATTGTTTGAATCACCAGTTCCGGCTCATCCTTTTGAATATAGTGTCCGCTTTGACGGGCGATGAT
>JANOTM010000042.1:0-4763 GCA_031416355.1 Gammaproteobacteria bacterium | reverse complement strand
AATAAAGGAGCGCCCCGGCTCCTAAGATCGCCAAGAACCTTGGCTGGCGTGACACTCACCTTCAAGTTGAAGGGCCGGTGGTTGCGGAGTTCCAAAAGTTGTTCTTGGAGACCTGTAAAAAACAAAAGGGCCCGCCGCTAGCGAAGAAAAATTATTTCCCCAAACTCGATAAGCAGGGTGACGAGATGGTGCGCGCCCTCGCCAGCGCATCCGATGACCCCCACAGTCATATTTATCTCACCTTGCTCTCGGCAATCAACAATGCGGAACAGCGCGTCTATCTTACCAACGCCTATTTTGTTCCCGATCCACAACTGATCAAATCTTTAACCGGCGCCGCGCGCCGCGGCGTTGATGTAAAGCTAATCCTGCCCAGTCACACCGACTCTTGGGCGGTGTTCCATGCCGGGCGCTCGCACTACTCCAAGCTCCTGCGTGCGGGCGTCAAGATCTACGAGCGACGCGGCGCAGTCATGCATTCCAAAACCGCCTCTATCGATGGCGGTCTGGTCGACTATAGGCTCCACTAATTTTGATTGGCGCAGTTTTCTGCACAACGACGAACTCAACGCTACCATCCTGGGCCGCGACTTTGCCCGACAAATGGACGTTATGTTTGCCAAAGACCTGGCGGAGTCCGAGGCCATAGACCTTGATCGCTGGAAGCGCCGGCCCATGATATTCCGAACTAAAGATGGTTAGCGCGACTAGGGGAATATTGGTTATAGCCCAGCAGTAAAAACCCGGGTCAGATTAATCCTGGTTGTTTCCCCGCCGTGCCTCATAGCAAAGGCTTAATGGGCATCAGCTGCCAGAATCGGATGCGGGTGCGCTTGGTAAAAGGCACATATTGATCCGGCTGGTCGCTGGCCGCGTTCCAGCTATTGCCGGTCTGCATATCGGTTTCGATGGCGGCTTCCACTGTGCGCGCCAGCGCTTCGTTGTGGATGATCACACCCACCTCGGTATTGAGATTTTCCGAGCGTGGGTCGAAATTAAACGTGCCGATATAAACGATTTTTGAATCCACCACCAAAGTCTTGGCATGTATAGCGAATACCGGTGGCTTGTCCTGCATCACCGACAAGCGTTGCATCAGGTAACGCTGCACCTCGGGATCGGGTTTGTATTCATATATCGCCAAACCCATTTTGAGCAATTTTTTACGCTGGTTGCGATAACCGCTGAAGGCCTGCAGATTGTCGGTGGACGCCAGGGAATTGGTGCTGATGCGTACGCGCACACCGCGCGCCGTGGTCTTTTGGAACAGCGCCATGGCCTGGTCGGACAGCACCAGATAGGGGGATTGGATAACGATATGATCGCGCGCGGTCTCCACCAACTGTGCCAGGGCCGTGGTGGTCGTTCCGCCGCCGCCCAGGTGCAGCCTACGGTCATTTTTTCCTGGCCGGTCACTGATGAAGACTACTTTTCCCCAGACCACCTGTTGCGCCAGGCGCGCGAACGCCGCGGGCGCGGCGTCGATGGCGGCGCGCACCTCGGGTGAAAAATTATCCGGTGACTTGGCATAGTTGTGCAGATCGCTGTAAACCCGTTTAATGTCGTCATCGTCTACGCGCACGTGTTTTTGCATCAGGCCGATGCCATTGTACAACTCCTCCACCTTGACACACAGATCACTGTCCCAAAATTTTTCAAAACTCGCCTGCATGGCCTTAACCACGTCGCCCAGCAACAAGGCATCGCGATCACGGAAATTGTATTCGTTGTTGTAGTCATAGTATTCGTCGGCCATGTTGCGCCCGCCGGTGATGGCCACCTTGCCATCTACGATGAAGGTCTTGTCATGCATGCGTTGATTGACGCCGCGAAAATCGCTGACAACATTTAACACCCGTTTATGCGCCGGAATACCGACCGAATTTTTGGGATTATAGATGCGGATGTCGATATACGGATGCCGCGCCAGGGCCAGCAAGGTCTTATCCGGCGCGTCTATGAGCAGATCGTCCACGATCACACGTACCCGCACGCCCCGATCCGCCGCGCGTAATAGCGCCTCCGTGGCCAGGATACCGATGTTATCCGTACTCCAAATGAAGTACTGCACCTCGATGGAGTGCCGGGCATGATCGGCCAGCCAGGCCCGCGCCAGCAGGGCCTCGGTACCCGTATCCAGCACATATACTCCGCTCTGCTCGGCATGGGCAACGATCTGGTCATCGACGAAGTCCATAGGGGCGGCCTGCGTCACGCCCCCAAACGCCGGGAACCATGCCCACAAACCACACAGCGCACCTATTGCTATTCGCTTCATCTTTACCCCACGCGCCGCTAGTTAAAAACCAAGGGGGGTTTGGGCCGTTTACCCTAAACCCTATTATAAACAGAATTTTGGTAGACGGCGCTAATGAAAATACCGTAATGCGCGCGCGCCGCACTAGCTCCACACACGCGGCCAGACCCCATGGCTACTCAACGACGATGCCGGGTCACGGCTAGAAGTATCCCCCAATATACGATTCGAGAGAAATCATGACACTAACGTTTAATTTTCGTTAATTTTTGCTTTATAATGCGGCGGCCAAACCATGATAACAACTGAATATAATCATTCAGCAGCTGGATTTAATCCCGGCCCTAAGACTATCACCCTGATTCCCGAGGTCGCACATGCCGAACACCGTCGTCGCCCATCGTGGCAAACAGTTTACCAAAATGCTGGCGTATGGGCTCGCCAGTCTTGCCCTCTATTTCATCCTGTATTTCTTTGAAGACGAAATCCTTGCGTTCTCCTCCCGCGGGCGCTGGTATTTTATTGTTCCCGTGGCCGCCGCATTTATATTTTCCCTGGCCCACGGCAACTTTACCTCCCAGTTCTGGGACATGCTCGGCATTAAAGCAAAAAAATAACCCAAGGATCGCGCTGTGGACATTACGCCTAATTTTGTCGATCTAAACGTACTTAACGTCACTTATCTACTGGTGGTAGGTTTCATCGGCGGCCTCGTCAGCGGCTTTATCGGCAGTGGCGGCGCTTTCGTGCTGACGCCGGCCATGATGAGCATGGGCGTACCGGGCATCATCGCGGTGGCGTCCAATATCTGCCACAAGTTTCCCAAGGCCCTGGTGGGCGCGATCAAGCGCGCTAAATATGGTCAGGTCGATGTAAAACTCGGTTTGGTGGTGGGCCTATCGGCGGAGGCCGGGGTATTGTATGGCGCGCATATCCAGGAGAGCATCAAGCGCACCTTCGGCGATGCCGGATCCAATCTATATGTAAGTGTGGCATTCGTGATAGTGCTGGCCATAGTCGGCACTTACGTGCTGTGGGATGCGTTGCGCCTGCGCCACTCCGGCCACAACACGGAGGAAAAGGTCGCGCGTCTGGCGCGCTGGGTGCAGTCGGTGCACATCCCCGGCACCATGGTGTATTTCAAGAGTATAGGCACGCGCGTGTCGGTGCTGTTTACCATACCCCTGGGTTTCGCCACCGGCATGCTCGCCGCCACCATTGCGGTGGGCGGATTCATCGGGGTGCCGGGCATGCATTACATCCTGGGCGCGCCCAGCCTGATGGCATCGGCGACCGAATTGGTGGTGGCCTTCGTCATGGGCCTAGGCGGCACCATAAAGTATGCCTGGGGCGGCCTGGTGGACATACGACTCGCCATGATTATCCTGGCCGGATCGTTGTTTGGCGTCCAGCTGGGTGCTATCGGCACCACCTACGTCAAGCCGCACATGATCAAATTCGTCATGGGCGTGATCATGGTGATGGTGCTGTTATCGCGCGCCATTATTATTCCGGTTTATCTGGCGGAGCTTGATCTCATAGCCAAGCTGGACCCGGACCTTGCCAGTGGCCTCAAGAATGTCAGTTTCGTTGTCCTCCTGGCGGCGCTCGCCACCGGAGCGACGATCATCTTCACGGCCTTGTGGCGCGGTATGCGGATACATCGCGCGGAACTGGTGATGGCCGGCGCGACCGGTGGCGTAAGCCCGGCCGCCGTGGTTGTCGTACCCGCTCGGGCACAACTATCACCGATAGGGCGTTTCGAACGGTTCCTGGTGGCGAGTGATGGTTCGGAATATGCCGCTGGCGCCGAACGCGAGGCGCTTAATATGGCGAAAAAATGCGGCGCCCAGGTGCGTGTTATCAACGTGATCGCGGCGGAAAATACCGAACTTGACTCCATGGGCGAGCCGCTGCTTGCGCGCGAACTCAGCGCCGCCCGTGCCCATCTCGACAAGGTCGCGCGCCAGGCCGCCGCAAGCAACGTCGCGTGCGAGACCGAGGTGATACAGGCGAGCGAGATTTTTCAGGAAATCGTGAATCAGGCCGCGAACATGCAGGCCGATTTGATCATTATGGGTCGCCGTAGCCGTCACGGTCTCGCGCGCCTCATGCTGGGGGACGTTACCGCACGCGTTATCGGTCACGCCCACTGCAGCGTACTCGTCATTCCGCGCGCCGCCGAGATCAGCGGCCGGCATTTCATTATCGCCTCCGACGGTTCACGCTTCGGCGATACCGCGGCCGCCACCGCCGGCAAGCTCGCACTGCTGTGCAAAACCCCGACCACGGTGGTTTCGGTGACGTCGCCGAGCCACAGTAAGCAACGGCGCGAAGAGGCGCAGCAGGCGATCAATCGCATTACCTCGTTCCTGGCGCTGGAAGGCGTGTCGGCGGACAGCAAGCTATTGGAAGGCCGAGCTGATGAAAAGATCGTCGAGGTCGCCAATGCCAAGGGCGCTGACCTGATCGTGGTCGGCAGCCATGGCCGCACCGGACTGGAGCG
>JANOTM010000041.1:0-3059 GCA_031416355.1 Gammaproteobacteria bacterium | reverse complement strand
ACCCAGGGCCGTCGCCACCTGCGCCACGCTCGCCGGCGGCGCGGGATCGCTGCACACCGCCGGGCGTCCGGCGCGCAAGACGCCGGCCTTCTCGCGGCCTATGGATTCCCGGTCCGGGCCCAGCCACTCGGTGTGATCGATGCCGATGGCGCTGATCAGCGCCACATCGGCATCCCACACGTTCACCGCGTCCAGCCGGCCGCCCAGCCCCACTTCGAGCACCACGATTTCGCGGCGGTGGGCGCGGAACAGGTCGAGTGCGGCGAGCGTGCCGAATTCAAAATAAGTAAGCGAGGTGTTACCGCGCGCCGCGTCCACACGCGTGAAGGCGGCGCATAGCTCGGCGTCCGCCAGCGGCTCGGTCTGTATGCGTATGCGTTCGTTGTAATCGATGAGATGGGGCGAGCTGTAACTGCCCACGCGGTAGCCAGCGGCGTGCAAGATGGCCTCGAGCATGGCGACGCTGGAGCCCTTGCCGTTGGTACCGGCCACGGTAATGATACAAAAATCGGGTTGCTCCAAACCGAGCCGCTGCGCCACCAAGCGCACTCGTTCCAAACCAAGGTCGATGACGCGCGGATGGAGCGTCTCCAGCCAGGCGAGCCACTCATTTAAGGTCATGTCTATGGGTAACAGTTCTGTCTATGAGTAACAGTTCGGTCTATGGGTAAAAATTCGGTCTATGGCGTCAGGACGCGGCGGCTGGATCAGCCACGGCGCTTGCGTGCGTAAGTGCCGACAGCGTCATGGCGATCTGCCTGCGCATCTCGCGCCGATCGACGATCATGTCGATGGCGCCGTGATCCACCAGGAACTCAGAGCGCTGGAAGCCTTCGGGCAGGGTCTCGCGCACCGTCTGCTCGATGACGCGCGGACCGGCGAAGCCGATGAGCGCCTTGGGCTCGGCGACAATAACATCCCCGAGCATGGCGAAACTCGCCGACACGCCGCCCATGGTCGGGTCGGTGAGCACCGAGATATACGGCAGGCCGCGCTCGCCTAGACGCGTCAGCGCGGCGCTGGTCTTGGCCATTTGCATGAGTGACAACAACCCCTCCTGCATGCGCGCCCCACCGCTGGCGGAGAAACATACCATGGGAAGCTGGTGTTCGAGACAGGCGTTGACGCCGCGCACAAAACGCTCGCCCACCACCGATCCCATGGACCCGCCCATGAAGGCGAACTCGAACGCCGCCGCCACCAGCGGTATACCGTGCAGCCGGCCCTGGAGCACTACCAGCGCGTCCTTCTCGCCGGTGGTCTGTTGCGCCTCTAGCAGCCGGTCTTTATATTTTTTGCTGTCCTTGAATTTTAATACATCCACCGGGCTTAAGCCGGCACCGATCTCGCGCCGCTCGTCGGGGTCGAGAAAAAGATCCAGGCGGCGGCGCGCGCCGATGCGCATGTGGTAGGCACACTTGGGACACACGTCCATATTGCTTTCGATCTCGGCGCAGTACAGCACTGCACTGCATCCCGGACACTTGCGCCACAGGCCTTCGGGCACGGCCTTTTTGCCGGCGGCGCTGCTGGAGCGCTGGATTTTCGGAGGCAGAAGTTTATCGAACCAACTCATGCGGCGATCCCGGTTTTGTCCATGGCACGGCGCAATTGCGTAATAAAACCTCCCAGCTCGGCATTGATCCGCTCGGGTTGCTGCGCCAAGTCGGCGATGCGCTGCACCAAGGCGCTGCCCACGATGACGGCATCGGCGAACTCCGCAACCCGGGCGGCGGCCTCCGGGCTATTGATGCCGAAGCCCACGCCCACCGGCAAGGCGGTGTATTTGCGGATGTTGCGCACCTTGGCGGCCACATCGGCCATGTCGATGCTGGCGGCGCCGGTAACGCCGCGCACGGATACATAATAGATAAATCCACTGGCGGCCGCGGCGATGCGCTCGATACGCGCCGCGCCGCTGGTGGGCGCGAGCAGGAATATCGGATCCAGGGCGTAGGCGCGCAACGCCCGCACCAGATCGTCCGCCTCTTCCGGCGGGATGTCCACGGTCAAGATACCATCGACACCGGCGGCGTGGGCGGCGGCAGCGAATACCGCGTAACCCATGACCTCGATAGGATTGAGATAGCCCATCAATACCACCGGTGTCGCGCTATCGCGTTTTCTGAATTCCCCCACCATGGCCAATACCTTAGTAAGGCTGATGCCATGCATCAGGGCGCGCTCACTCGCCTGCTGTATCACCGGACCGTCGGCCATGGGATCGGAGAACGGCACGCCCAATTCCAATATGTCCGCACCCGCGGCGACCAGGGCATGCATCAACGGTACGGTAACGTTGGGTTGCGGGTCGCCGGCGGTAATAAAAGGTATCAGGGCCTTGCGGCCTTGGCGCTTTAAAGTGCTAAAACAATTCGGCAGGCGCGACATCAGAACTGTATCCCTTCGCGCGCCGCGATGGTGTGCACGTCTTTGTCGCCGCGCCCGGACAAATTCACTACGATGCACTTGTCGCGCCCGAGCTCACGCGCGAGCTGCATGGCGTAGGCGATGGCGTGACTCGACTCCAGGGCCGGCATAATGCCCTCCACGCGGGTGAGGGTGTGAAAGGCCGCGAGCGCGTCGTCGTCGGTTACCGCGACGTAGTGCGCGCGTCCGCTGTCCTTAAGCCAGGCGTGCTCCGGTCCGACGCCGGGGTAATCCAGGCCGGCGGAAATGGAATGGGTCTCGATGATCTGGCCGTCATCGGTTTCCATAAGATAAGTGCGATTACCATGCAGCACCCCGGGGCGGCCGGCGGACAGGGGTGCGGCGTGCTGGCCCGTGGCGAGCCCGGCGCCCGCGGCCTCGACGCCGTAGAGGGCAACATCGGGCTCATCGATGAAGCGATAAAACAAGCCCATGGCATTGGAGCCGCCGCCGACGCACGCCACCAGCGCATCCGGATAGCGGCCTTCGAACTCCATAATCTGATAACGCACCTCGGCGCCGATGACCGCCTGGAAATCGCGCACCATGGCGGGATAGGGATGCGGGCCGGCGACGCTGCCGATAATATAAAAAGTATTGTCCACGTGGGTAACCCAGTCACGCATGGC
>JANOTM010000040.1:0-2239 GCA_031416355.1 Gammaproteobacteria bacterium | reverse complement strand
CTGATTTCATCCAAGCCGTCTTCGGCGTGCACTACCAGCACATGGCGGCTGCCGAGACGCGCCAACACCTGGGCCAGCGGCTCCAGCCAATGGGCACTGAACACGCCCAGAACCTGATTTGGTGCCGACGCCGGATTGGTCAGCGGCCCAAGTAAATTAAACAAGGTACGCACCCCCATTTCCCGGCGTGGGCCTATGGCGTGCTTCATGGCGCCATGATGCTTGGGGGCGAACATGAAGCCGACGCCGACTTCCTGCACGCAGCGCGCCACCTGCTGCGGGCTGAGTTCCAGATTGACCCCGGCGGCCTCGAGCACATCGGCACTGCCGGATTTGCTCGACACCGAACGGTTGCCATGCTTGGCGACTTTGGCGCCCGCGGCCGCGGCCACAAAGGCGCTGGTGGTGGAGACATTAAAAGTATGCATGCCGTCACCGCCGGTGCCGCAGGTGTCCACCAGGTGGGTGGTATCGGCGATGGTCACGGGTGTGGCCAGTTCGCGCATGACGCGCGCGGCGGCGGTAATCTCTTCCACGGTTTCGCCCTTCATGCGCAGGCCGATCAGCAGGCCGCCGATCTGCGCCGGCGTGGCGGCGCCGGTCATGATAGTCTGCATCACGGAATACATTTCTTCCGTACTCAGATCGCGCCGCTCGGTGACGGCGCGGATGGCAGAGACCATATCCATTATCGGGGCCTCGCCGGCAGCGGGGTAAGTTTCTGGACCGGCATTAAATCTTCCTCTTTAGAAAGTTGGCCAGCAACTCATGGCCATACTGGGTCAAGATGGATTCCGGATGAAATTGTATGCCCTCCACCGCCAACTCGCGGTGGCGCACGCCCATGATCTCATGGTCGTCCTCGGACCAAGCGCTCACCTCCAGGCAATCAGGCAAGCTTTCGCGCTCTATCACCAGCGAGTGGTAGCGCGTGGCCTCGAATGGACTGGGTAGACCGGCGAACACACCTTCAGCATCATGGGTAATCATGGAAGTCTTGCCGTGCATGAGTTTGCGCGCGCGTACGATGCGCCCGCCGTAGGCCTGGCCTATGCTCTGGTGGCCGAGGCACACACCCAGTATGGGAATACGGCCGCCGAATTTTTCAATTACTGCCACCGACACCCCGGCCTCGTTGGGTGTACACGGCCCGGGTGAGATAACGATGCGCTGCGGCGCCAACTCAGCGATGCCTTCGAGGGTGATCTGGTCGTTACGATATACGCGCACGTCCTCGCCCAGCTCGCCCAGGTATTGCACCAGGTTGTAGGTGAAGGAATCGTAGTTGTCTATCATGAGCAGCATACAAAAACTTCCTATTGATTCTTATGGGAACCTCTAAAAATTCAAATTTCCGTCATTCCCGCGAAAGCGGGAATCCAGAAGCTGCTGATTTATCATCTGTTTCAAAATTCTGGATTCCCGCTTTCGCGGGAATGACGAATTACGTAGTGCCGCGGCCCTCAGTAAACACTTGGCACTTCCGTGTGCCACGGGCTCGCGGCGTATTCTTAGCCCCGACCGCCCTGCGGCTGGGAGGCGCCACAATGGCTCTACGCTTAAGTCCCTACCCAGCTATCGGGGGCTTCTCGCCAGCGCTTCGCTCTCCCTGGCTCGGCGCGAAAAGCCCCTCACCCTAATCCTCTCCCAGAGGGAGAGGGGAATATACTACGCACTATTTACCGGTCGCATCAATAAATCCTCCGCCACCAATTCTATCCAATGCCTAACCGGCACCCGCGCCTTACTTTGCAAGTGCAATTGGCAGCCGACATTCGCCGTAACAATGCAATGCGGTGCGCCGCCTTCCAAGGCCGCGAGTTTGTTTTTTAACAATGACTGCGACAGCTGCGGCTGTAAAATAGAATAGGTGCCGGCCGAGCCGCAGCACAAATGGGCATCGGGCACCGGTGTCAGCGTGTATCCGAGACGCTTGAGCACGCCATCCAGTATGCCCGGGAGTTGTTGTGCGTGTTGCAAGGTACACGGAATCTGAACGGCGATCCTGCGTCCGCTGTCCGGGTGCACCAAGGCCGACAGATCCGCATCCGCGAGCACCTCGCTCAGATCCCGGGTAATGGCGGACACGCGCGCGGCTTTGTGCGCATAGTGCGGATCGTCTTTGAGTAACTCGCCATAATCCTTAACTTGGGCGCCGCAGCCGCTGGCGGTCATGACGATGGCCTCGGCACCGGCCTGCACGTGCGGCCACCAAGCGTCGATGTTACGGCGCATGAAC